>JAEZYG010000059.1 GCA_023419175.1 Actinomycetes bacterium | reverse complement strand
CCACTACTAGATAACGCTGATCTGCCCACGCTTCAGTGAGATGACGCGCATAGGCATCAAAAGATGTGGATCGTTGACCGCGTCGAATGACGCGAGCTCTCCCTATCCGTCTGCCGGGTATAGGTTTGACAAGAGGGTAGTTGTCAATACCGACTGAATCGATCAGGACACAGGAATCAGATGGAGGCGTCCATGGATATCGCAAAGGATTATTTGTTGCCTCGATAACAGACGGCTCTATAGCCATATCCCCTCCTCAAGATCTGCAGATCAGCTTACTCCCAAGGAAAATGATAAGACCACATACCATCTAGATGGGTGTAGATGATATGTGGCCGATATTGATTAGCACTATGTCGCGAAAATTTCACTCAAGATAATCGCGCAGGATCTGAGAGCGCGAAGGGTGACGCAATTTGCTCATAGTCTTTGATTCAATCTGACGGATACGCTCGCGGGTAACACCATAAACCTTGCCGATTTCATCAAGAGTTTTAGGCTGACCGTCCGTAAGCCCAAATCTCATCGAGACCACTCCAGCTTCACGTTCTGACAAAGTGTCCAAGACGTCATGCAATTGCTCTTGTAGAAGAGTGAAATTCACCGCATCTGCCGGAACAATCGCCTCTGAATCCTCGATGAGATCACCGAATTCAGAATCTCCATCTTCACCAAGAGGCGTATGCAAAGAGATGGGTTCACGTCCATATTTTTGAACCTCGACAACCTTTTCAGGTGTCATATCGAGCTCTTCAGCCAATTCTTCAGGAGTTGGCTCTCGCCCAAGATCTTGCAGCATCTGACGCTGCACTCTGGCCAATTTATTGATCACTTCGACCATGTGGACGGGAATGCGAATCGTGCGAGCTTGATCCGCCATCGCGCGGGTGATCGCCTGTTTAATCCACCAGGTCGCATAGGTGGAGAATTTATATCCCTTGGTGTAGTCGAATTTTTCGACAGCTCTAATCAGACCGAGATTTCCCTCTTGGATAAGGTCGAGAAAGAGCATCCCACGTCCGGTATAGCGTTTCGCCAAGGAAACGACCAGACGCAGATTTGCTTCCAGAAGATGATTCTTTGCCTTACGTCCATCGTCGACGATCCACTCGTAATCATAGAAATCTTGAGCGTCAACATCGCCATTACCGATCTGCTCTTCTGCGAAAAGACCAGCTTCGATTCTCTTTGCCAAGGAGACTTCCTGCTCAGCATTCAGCAAGGCGACCTTGCCGATTTGCTTGAGATAGTCCTTCACTGGATCAGCTGTAGCTCCAGCGGAGACAACCTGCTGTTCAGGTTCGTCCGCATCATCTGAATCGGAAAGGTTAAAACCTTCTTCCTCGTTAATTTGAGCCTCGTCTTTTGCCGCTTCAGTCGAATCGAAATCGGCATCGTCTACCTCATCGAGGCTGCGCTTCTTACCTCCGACCGTCAAGACGACATCATCGCCATCTCGTTCCACTTTGACATCCATCACCTGCTCGGTGATGACTTCTGCAATCGTCGCATTGTGGGCGTCGGATGCCGGCTGCTCGCTTGTCTTTTTAGCGGTTTTCTTCGCAGGCGTCGCAGATTTCTTAGTCGATGTGCTGGTCTTCTTCTCAACAGATGCTTTGGTCTTAGCGGAGGCCTTCGTCACCGGTGAACTCTGAGTCTTCTTCTCACTGGCTAAAGAGCCCTTCTTAGAGGTCTTTTTAGCCACTGTCTTGGAATCTTCAGGTTCAGAGCTTTTTGCCGTTACTGTTTTCTTCTTCGCCGTGCTCTTCTTCGTCTGAGTGGAGCTTTTCTCAGAAGTAGTGGGCGTCACAGCTCACCTTTCACATCGCGATCGTTTCCAGGGCGCACCCAAGACCCGAGGCGTCAAGAGTGCCGCTGACCATCATGCCACGAAATAAGGTCACATGACAAGAAATATCCCTCATCGACAATTTTCGAGGCAGCCAAGATTCTAACCTCAGGGTAAATAAGGGTCTCCCTGTTTTTCTATAACTACAGTCAGAGTCTGTCCCTCACTTTCTCCCGCGCTTGATCTTTTTCTTCGTAATCGAAATGAAATCAGTAGCGAAATGCGTTACACCTAGGGAGCGAGAGAAAGGCAATCGTATGGAAACGAAGACTCGTGGACGTAACGTCGAAGGAATCGACGGCAAAGATTCGGTAGGTCTCTACCTTGAATCGATCGCCAAAACTCCACTGCTCAGCGCAGAAGAAGAAGTCGAACTGGCGCGTCTCATCGAGGCTGGAATATATGCACAGGCCATTCTCGATGGCGATGCTGAACGTATCGGCGATGCCACCGATGAAGAACTTGAGATCATCAAGACTCAAGGCGAAGAGGCGATGCAGCATTTCATCCAAGCTAATTTACGTCTTGTGGTGAGCGTTGCTCGTAAATATGGCCGTTCCCAAATGCCTCTACTCGATCTGGTTCAAGAGGGTAATACCGGCTTAATTAGGGCTGTCGAAAAATTCGACTACACCAAGGGATTTAAATTCTCCACCTATGCGACCTGGTGGGTGCGTCAGGCGATTAGCCGCGGAATTGCCCAGCAGGGGCGCATTGTACGTTTGCCTGTTCATGTCGCTGAACAAATCAATCAGATTTCTGCCGTACGACGCAATCTGGAACGCACCTTGGGACGCGAGCCTGAAATCGGAGAAATCGCTGCCGAACTCGATATCGAAGAGGATAAAGTTCTCGATCTGATCCGTTATGGACGAGAGCACATCAGTTTAGATGCCCCAGTAGAAGAAGATGGGGATACCTCCTTAGGCGATCTGATCGCTCGAGAAACCTCACCTGGACCCGATGAAGTCGTCTTGACTTTAGAAGATCGTCAGCGCCTCGACTCAATGCTGGAAGGATTAGACGAGCGTTCAGCAGATGTCGTCCGCCGTCGCTATGGCTTAGCCGATGGGCGTCAAGCGAAACTATCCGATATCGGTCAGGTATGGGGCATCACCGCTGAACGCGTCCGCCAAATCGAAAGAGCCGCTTTGGTAATCTTGCGCGAACGCAATGCGATGACAACCGCATCCGCATAGATCACTCATACCTAGTCAAGAGGGGACGAGGCATAACTTCGTCCCCCCTGGGCTTCCAAAATAGGTAACAACATCGTAGACCAATAGATCTCCCATCCCCCATAGCGTCGAGCTTCCTTTCCCGCTTCGACAATCAAACCATGAAGCTGGGCGAGCTGATCTACTGTGAGATCTTGTCGTTCAATCGCTGAGGCGCAGTTTTTGCGGGCCTGAGCATAGCTTTTATATCGGCCATATCCAGCCTGAGCGAGTAGACCTCTAGCATAGGAATCATAGATAAAGACAGGACGTCGATAGAGATAGAGGCAAATATCATCTGCTGTCTCTTCGCCAATTCCTGTGACCTTGAGCAAAGAAGAACGAAGCGAAGAGGTATCCATCGAGTCAACACGCCCGTGATGATCGAGAAACCATCGGGCAGCACAACGAATATAGTGCGCTTTTTTCTTCCAATATCCGCACGGACGTATCAAGGTCATCATATGCTCATCACTGGCATGATAGATACTTTCAGCAGTGATATAGGAAGCCTCTTTTAAGGCATGGATCGCTTTTTCCACCTGTGTCCACGAGGTATTTTGCGTCAGAATCGCTCCGAGAACGATCTCAAAATCACATGATGCTGGCCACCATATCTGCTGGTCTGGCACTACCGTACGAAGCACGCGAAGAATATCGACAAGAGGTAATGGTGATCTCATCGCCTACCTTCCACACGCACTCAACAGATCGGATATTCTAAGTTAGCCTGTCCCATCACGACCTTCGCCATGATAAGGATAGAAACGATGAATCCTCTCACTTGGGATGCTCCGCGCATAGCGATCTATATCGCTTTATTCTGTATCGTCTTTTGTCGAGCGGGAGCTACCCATCTTTTAGGGCGAGGAATCTTTGCTGGACTTAGCCATCTAGGTCATGGTTCTTTGTTCACCCATAGTCACTACCGCCGAGCATGTGATCTTGTGGAAAGATATGGCTCCATCGCAGTAATCGGATGCTTTTTCACTGTGGGATTTCAAACAGTTATCCTCATTGCCTCAGGAGCTCTCCATATGTCATGGAGACGTTTCCTCCCCGCTTTACTTATCGGCTCTATCGCCTGGGCAGGAATCTACGGAACGGTCGGATATGTCGGCTTTGAGATATTCATTCGCCTCTACCGCTTCTCTCCTATGGGAACCTCTATCGGCTGCATAACCCTCGTCTGCCTTCTTCTCATCTTTATATCGATAAGAAGAAAAAAGACACTGTCGAGCGAGATGGTGGAGGATCCTCTACTGCCCAACCATGAAAAAGATCAATCGTCTATCACCAATTCATATGAGGGGTTGTAGATCGCCAATTTATCGCGATAGGTCGCAGTCGTTCCCGCCACAACCATGACAACCCCCGCATTGACACCAGCAATATGGCGTCTACCAATCCATACCAGTTGGATGCTTCCCGTACCGTCACGCAGACGTGCCACCAATTTAGGAGCTTCGTCTCCAGGACTCATGGTCAACGCCTCGATACGGCCTTTGATCTCAACTTGTTCTTGTGGGCGAAGATCACAAATCGCTTGTTTACCCGAAGCAATGGAATCGGCGGCCAATTCATCATCTTCAAGATCTCTTTGAGAGCGGATCTTTCGCAGCGGACGCAAGATTGCAGCGATAAGACCGGCTGCTTTTACCAGTCGATCTGTCATCCTAACCCCCTGTCATGACCCTACCGTGACATCACTTGGCTTCAATGCGCAATTCGAGAGGCTGTCCGGGAATACGTGGCTGCTTTCCTCGAGCGACGACAAGATTGCAAAAGCTCTCGTAGAGCAATTCTGTTGCCCCTCCCACTCCAGATTCTCGTGCCGCTTCACCGAGCACAGTAGCGCGTAAAAGCCATCGCGGCCCTTCAACCATCCATGTGCGTGAAATGTGGTAACCCTGACGTCCTTCATTATCCTGGACGGGAATGAGACGACGCACTTCTGTTCCGAAAGGTCCTTCAACCAAGCGCACCTCACCATCTGCCTGTTGAGCAGACAAGATGAGCGAGCGACGCATAGGATCGATTAAAGATTCACTTGATGGGGCGGCAAAAACGGCGACTTCAAGCCCAGAAGATCCGTCTTTAAGCAATAAGGACTTCGCCTGCGATGTGCTTTGGTCAATATTGACCTGAATTTCCATTCCATCAAAGGGAGTGACGATCAAAGAACCAAAATCGTAGCGATCGACTTCATCAGCATCGAGATCGACTTCCTCGATATCGAATGGACCTTGTTC
>JAEZYG010000029.1 GCA_023419175.1 Actinomycetes bacterium | reverse complement strand
CCATATGGATCACGATAGAGAGCTGCTCGCTGATGGGAGTTCTCCCCATAACGCAAATCACCGCATTTTACCCAGCTTTGTCCTAACCATTCAGGGAAATCGTCCGCATTGAACCATCTGGCAACCGCCATGTCATACCCTGCAGTATGGGCAAATGCACGAGCTGCCAATTCACGTCTCATCTCATAGGTCGTTCCACCCTGTTTGAGAGCACCGATCAGGACAGCGTAATCATCAGGGCTGGTGACAACTGCAACCGAGCGGTGATTCTTCGCAGCAGCCCGTATCATGGCAGGCCCTCCGATATCGATCTGCTCAATACAGTTATCCTCTGGAGCACCAGATGCAACCGTCTGCTCGAAAGGATAGAGATTGACCACCACCAGATCGAAAGGATCGATATCTAAATCAGCGATCTGTTCCATGTGGTTCTCGTTATTTCGATCCGCCAAAATTCCGGCATGGATCGCTGGGTGGAGCGTCTTTACTCGCCCATCTAAACATTCTGGGAATGAAGTAAGCCGTTCTACTGGATTAGCTCTAATTCCTTGTCCGTTTAAGAATGACGCTGTTGAACCCGTGGAATAGATCTCCACTCCTGCCGCCATCAGAGCAGAAGCTAGAACATCTAGACCTGATTTGTCATAGGTCGAGATGAGAGCTCGTCGAATCGGTAGACGAGATGTAGATGACCTATCAGGTGTGGATTTATTCACCATCACAGTCTATCTTGACCTCATCGACTCGCTGTCGGTGGCGCATTCTATAAACGATCCCCATGATCCAACCCGTACATAGAGCGGCAAATCCCATGATAGACGGCGACATGATCGCTACCGCTTCCATACGTCCTCCAAGATTGACCAGACGGGATACACCGAGATCTCCAGTCGCCATCCATTGAGATAAAGTCCATGTCAATCCGGTACAGATGCCAGCTAAAGCAGCCCAGATGCTGATCTTTTCAACTCCGAGCCCGTAGGAATCTCTCTCCTGTTCACCAAGGAGAGAGGAATCAACGGCATCCACATTCTCTAGTTCATCTACATCATCAGCGACGATCTCAGATGTGCTGGGCTGATCGTCACCTTTCGCTCGATACGCCGATAACCATGCCCATAGCTGTCCAGATACCCGATGAGACGATTCGTACCAAGCGATCATACGGGTGCTCATCACCCATGCTGCGACCATACCGCTTACAACCCCCGAGAGAAGCCATATGAGCATCCAAGACGGCACCTGTCCTGCTGAGGGCAAAGCGCCTGTGAAGGGAAAAGCTGGCAGCATTCCCACACGGGCATGGACGGGACTTATCACGGTATCGAGCCCGATTTGAATTCCAGCTCCGCTGATCCACGCTCCCGTCCACAAGATCATGGTGGGAAGCCATGCTAACTCGAGCACGAGCATCATGATGCCACCGATCACTCCGGCATTGATCGAATCGTGGATGAGTGTGATCCGCTGATAATTCACAGCGACCGCTATCGTCAAAGCGACAGCCGAGAATACGATCATGGTCGCCATTCCCGCGCTGAGAGCTGCGAGGATAGATCGAAGCCATTCAGGCCATAGGGAGCGATTGCACCAGGGCAACTTCATCGAGGTGGAAAAAGCCCACCCTGCCACAACAGCGACGATACAGATCACCTTCACCAAGGCGATCTGATTGATCACCACGGATTGAGTCCATGCTGCCCCTATCGCGATGAAAGCCCCATAGGAGAGGGCGAAAACCGCTGTCATCTCCAAAACTCTCAGACCAATTCTGTGATCGCTATCGCGACAATGTCCGCTGGCAAGGTGGATAATTCCAACGCCCAACCAGATAAGCAGGAAGGTCGCTCCAAGGGGTGTAACCGATATCTGTCCAGCAGCCAGATAGATCTTCATGGAGTGAACGAGAAGCCATGCTTTTGTAGAGGCTTGAAGCAAGCTCAGTAGATCGCTATGTCCAGCCGCTATCCAACCGACAACGATCACAACCGTACAGCTCAACCAACCGATGAGAGCGGTAACGATTGAACAGCATAGAGCGACCAACAGATAGTGAGCTTTCCATGTGGAACGCTCAGGCTGTGAGGACACCACATGTCGTACACGGCTGTTAGCTGCTGAACGCAAACGCTTCAAACGGGGCATATCTCTAGCTTCTCAAGCTTCTCACATCTTCTTGGAACAACGCGCCTGAATGGTAGAGGTTTCTTCTAGGACAGCCGTTCCAAGGGAGCATAGGACAGATGTAAACGTTTCGTCCCTACAGAGCCGAAATCAATATCGGCTTTGCCATCTTTTCCACTTCCGATGAGAGCCAGAACCGTCCCCATGCCGAATGTTGGATGGAGAACCTTCGTCCCTACCGATAGATTCAGCGGGACGGCGACTTTCTTCACTGGACGAATGATCTGCCGATCGCTGTCATAACCTGCTCGATCAGCTTGGGAGGTATGATAATCCGCGATCTGTCGTCCTACACGATGCCATTCGATCAGATCTTGAGGAATCTCTGCGATAAAGCAACTTTGAGGATTGGACGATGGTCTCCCCCAGGTGGAGCGGGTGATTGCCCTAGTAATATAGAGATTTTTACGCGCTCTGGTGATCCCCACATAGGCGAGCCTGCGCTCTTCTTGGAGCTCTATCGGATTATCTCGGGAGCGTTCGTGGGGGAAAATTCCATCTTCCATCCCTGTAAGGAAGACAGTATCGAATTCCAAACCCTTGGCGGTATGCAATGTCATCAAGGTCACCATGCCCTCGCCATCTTCACCGTCAGGAATCTGATCCGCATCTGCGACTAAAGCGACTCGTTCCAAGAAAGCGGATAGGGATGGGTCACCATCGTAGGCTTCCAATCTCAGCTCAGGAGATAGTTCATCGTTTTCCTCCCGGTCAAGATCGATCTCAGTTGCCGAGCGGACGAATTCTTCAGCTACAGCTAGGAATTCAGCGATATTGTCGATACGTGATTGGTCTTGAGGGTTGGCATCACGCAATTCGTCGATCAATCCGCTTTCGTGGACGATAAAATCCACGATTTCGTGAGCTGCGCATTGCTCGTCTACCATCTGACGGGCTCGAGCCATCATCTCAGCGAAGGTGCGCACTTTAACAGCAGCCCGTGAAGAAAGCCCTTCGATCTGATCTGGATTTTCAATCACACGCCCTATAGATATACCGCGTTCGGCGGCAGCTACCTCGATTGCTGCCTGAGCTCGATCTCCTAGACCGCGTTTGGGAACGTTGATAATTCTGCTGATTGCAACGTCGTCATCGATATTGTCGATAGATCTCAGATAGGCGATGACGTCGCGGATCTCTTTGCGCTCATAGAATTTCGTTCCTCCAACGACCCGATAGGGAATACCCATACGGATAAAGACCTCTTCAAAGGCACGAGATTGCGCATTAGTGCGATAAAAGACTGCTATCTGTTGGAAAAGCCCACCTCGATCGGCAATAGCATCGATCTGCTGAGCCACATAATAGGCCTCGTCATATTCGCTATCAGCAGCCCATCCGATGATCTTCTCTCCCTCATTGCCCTCACACCACAGGCGTTTTTCTAAACGGTGAGGGTTATGGGCGATGACAGCATTTGCAGCGGACAGAATCGTCTGGGTAGAGCGATAATTCTGTTCGAGGACGATGGTCTGCGCTCCTGGAAAATCGTGCTCAAAATCCACGATATTGCGAATCGTTGCCCCTCTAAAGGCATAGATGGACTGATCGGAATCTCCTACCACCATCAATTCGGGGGCGTCGATAGCGAAGCCGTCTCCTGGTTCGCTAGGCTCACAAAGCTGGCGGATCAACAGATATTGGGCGTGGTTCGTATCTTGATATTCATCGATAAGAACGTGACGAAATCGCCTGCGATAGCGTTCCTTTATGTCGGGGCAATTCTCAAATAGGCGGACGGTCATAACGATAAGATCATCGAAATCGAGAGCGTTCGCCTGCTGCAATCTATCCTGATAGATGCGGTAGATCTCGTTGAATACCTTGAAACGCTCGTCCTCGATATCGTCCTCCACCTTATTTTTACGAGCGCTGATCCAATTGAGGATCTGCTTGACGCTGATCTTTTTAGTGTCGAGATTGATCTCTTTACAGATCATCGTCAATAGACGTTTCGTATCTTGATCGTCATAGATTGAAAAATTCTTGCGATAGCCCAAAACGTCGATCTCAGCACGCAAGATCCTCACACATGCCGAGTGGAAGGTGGTTACCCACATGGAATTAGCTGCTGAACCGACCAGATCGATCAGACGACTTTTCATCTCGGCTGCCGCTTTATTGGTGAAGGTGATCGCCAAGATCGACCCTGGGTGAATTCCTCTAGATGCGATGAGATAAGCGATACGCCTGGTCAAAACCCGCGTCTTACCCGATCCCGCTCCAGCAACGACCAGCAGCGGAGAGCCAGAATGGACGACAGCTTGACGTTGAGCAGGGTTGAGACCTTCAAGCAGGTTTTCGTCCTCTGCTTGAGAATCGGCAGATAAGATACGAAGAGCGGGGAACAGATCGTGGTGCGACATATCGCCTCCACGATACGCGGGCTTCCCCCACAAGAAAAGTTGACTGTACCTACGATGCGATCTGAACAGAGACAGAGGCGGAAAAATTTTCGCTTTTAGCTGACGCGAAGAAAAGAAAGGCAATCAGAACTTACCTTTAGTTTTATTTTCTTTTGCCTTCTAGAAAAAGCTATTAGAATGTTTAGCATGATGTTCATTTCTTGGATCATTTTGGGCCTCATTGCGGGGTTGATCGCCCGCAGCATCGTCGGTGGAGGATCGAGCAGCACGCTCATGACTCTGATTCTCGGCGTCTTGGGCGCTGTGGTCGGCGGATGGCTTTCTTCGTATATCTTCCACGTCTCTTTACGAGGTTTTTGGAGTCCGGTCACCTGGATCATCGCCATCCTCGGCGGCATCCTGGTCACCTTCGTCTACAACAAGTTGACCAATAAAGGCAACTGATAATACGTAGTTGAATATTCAACGGTGGGGATTAATCCCCACCGTTTTTCTTATCCCTATACCAATTTGCGCTCAGTTGCCCACTTCGTCAACTGGTGGCGATTCGACAACTGCAATTTGCGTAAAACGCTTGACACATGAGTCTCAACTGTCTTAATGGAAATGAAGAGTTCTTTAGCCACTTCCTTATAGGAATATCCTCGGGCGATCAGTTTGAGCACTTCTCTCTCTCGCTGCGAAAGACGGTCGAGATCTTCGTCCACACTGGAAATATCGATCGATCCGGAGAAAGCGTCCAAGACGAAACCCGCAAGACGAGGAGAAAAGACAGCATCTCCTCCGGCAACCCGCGATACCGCCTCGACCAGGTCATCTGTCGAAATCGACTTGGTGACATAGCCACGAGCGCCAGCTCTGATGACCTCGATGACATCTTCAGCAGCATCGCTTACCGATAGGGCGAGGAAGGTGACTTGAGGCATGATCTTGTGAATGCGCTTGACCACCTCTGCTCCCCCACCGCCAGGGAGGTGTACATCTAAAAGCACGACATCGGGTTCGCTTTGTTCGATCGCTGCACAGGAGGTGGCGACGTCTTCTCCTTCCCCAACGACATCGATTTGATCGCTATATTTAGCCAATTCGTGTTTGACCCCAGCTCTAAAGATCCCGTGATCGTCTACGAGGACAACCTTTAACGGTAGACGGGGGTGTTCAGCGGTGTTCATCGCGTCATCTCCAATCTGATTTCGGTCCCTTCTCCAGGGGCACTTCTGACCACAGCGCTTCCACCGTGACGTTCCATGCGGTCGATGATCGACCCTCTCACTCCCATTCTGTCAGGTGCAATAGCTGACATATCGAATCCTCGTCCACGATCTCGAATAAAGACTTGAACCTTGGTTTGCTCCCCTTCCGATTCCACATCGGCAAAGACGTCGATTGCGCTGCTTCCAGAATGCTTCGCCGCATTCATCATCGCTTCACGAGCCGCTTGAACCATCGCTTGCATCTTCTCATCAAGGGAAGTATCTCCCACACAGATAACTTCAATGGGAACGGATCTAGCCTCATCTACTTCGCTAGCTGCTTCATTGAGGGCTTCTTTGAACGATGAATTCGCCTGAGATTGCCCGTAAAGCCATGTGCGCAATTCTCTCTCCTGACGCCTGGCAAGAGAGGCAACCCGTTTAGGATCTTGAGCTTGACGCTGTATCAACGCCAAGGTTTGCAAGACCGAATCGTGAAGATGGGCAGCCATATCGGCACGCGTATCGGCTATGAGTTTTTCGCGCTGAGCGGTATCCAATTTTTTACGCAGACGCAATAGCCACGGAGCAGCCAAGATGAAGGCTCCCACGAGAGTCAATGTCCCCAGCCAGATAGCGGACGCCATATCGTCTGATTCCAGATGATCTGAACCGATCATCGAAATAGCCAACGCGATCAGAATTAATCCGACGCTGATACGGACAAAGACAAATCCCCCTCTACCAGCAATGAGGGGACGTAGAAGAACTGGCAGGCTCGCTACGAGATCGTCATGCTCATCGCCTAAATCAGCTTGGAGCCATACGAGAGCCATACCGATACCGGCGAGGAGAGCTGGGACGAAAAAAGGGCTTGCCACTCCAAAACCGAGAGATTGGACAAGCAAGATGATGCCCAAGACGATCAACATAACCGAGCTGACACGTCCAAGATGAGGCAGACGAGTTACCTGACTGCTGTGAAGAGGCCTCATCCCCTGGTGATCTGCCGCAATGCATCCGGGAGGAAGTTCAATAGATCCACGACGAGACATCAACAACCAGAGCAAACCGTAGATGAAACATCCGACAAAGCTTGTAGCGGTCAAAGCGACGAACATCATGCGCGCTAACCAGATCGGCCAATCTAAATGGCGAGCTAGTCCACTGGCCACACCGGCAATCCAGGCTTCATCTTGATCGCGTTCCAGGGGATAACGGCACGACTCGCGCGCCAGATTCTGTCGATCTGATACAGAAGAGGGATGTAGCTGTCGTGATGAATCCATAGCTCCCCCATTCCTAAAGTCTATCCGCTTCTTTTGCTAAAGAGGATCTATATCCCATACTGGATATGATGCTATCCGATAGTTCTCTATCTCCGATCGCACCACAAAGCGACCCGTCACGCAATTGGTGCGATCGTCTGCTGGCTTTGGAACGCAACCGAAGTGCTGGAAAGGTCAGCGGACTATGCCAAGCGATTTCATATTCCTGGGGGATCGATCCCCTGCTGTTGCGTCTGCTCTTTGTCATCGCATCATTTAGTGCCGGCTTAGGAGTTTTGCTCTATGGGGTGGGATGGATTTTTACCAAGGAATCCCTCACACATCTCGCTCCGATCGACCACATTTCCCCTCGCTGGAGACGTGGCTCCCCCCAAGCCGTTTTAATCGCCTCCACTTTTGTCGCAGCTCTCATCGGAGTGGCAGTAGGTAGCTATTTTCCTTTGAGTTATTCCCCTTTGATCGTTGTAGTCATTACGATCTGGACGGGAATGAATGTGACCTATCGCTCCTCATCATCTGACCAGACAATTCCTTCCCACCACAATAGGATGAGTACCGCTATACCAAGCGCTTTAATCCTCCTGATCGCTGGTGCTTCAAGCCTGGCTATATGGGATCTTGGCGGGAAGAATCTGCTCGTTTCTATCGCCACCTTTCTCGCCATCATTGGAGTGGGATTGGTTGCGATGTCGTTCTATGCAAATCCTGTCGGGCTGATTTTGAGCGGGTTGATCGTCTTGATCGCTATCTGTGTGGGACTCGATATGGAAGCCGACGTTTTCAAACCGGCCGATCAGCGATCGACACGACACAGCTATACCGCTGTATCTGTCCATGACCTTCATGGTGGACGTTATGTGCGAGAACATCCTCTCACCTACGATCTGCGTCCGCTCGAAGTCAATACCGATGTTTATTGGCCGATGGAATTGGAAGAAAGCCACTTACACCTATTGGTCTTACCGACAACGAATTTGATCATCCGCTGGGATAACGACCCCACGTCGGTCGTACATCTTGACGACCTACCCGGTTCTTTCGCCTTGGATCGCGATTCCTATATCTGGACGAGAATTCCCCAACCTGGAAAACCAATCGTCGAGATTGAGCTCACGCTTGACTCTTCCTTCGTCAGTGTGGAGGTGGAATGAGAACTCGTCCACGGCCTCACGCTGCCGCTACTACTTTCGGTCTGCTCTATCTTTTTATTGCAATCCTGCTTGTTCTTCACGCATATGGATATAGCCTGGGAAGTGTTGGGGTAAGCATCATCATTCCATGTGTGATGATCGCTTTGGGAATTCTTGGAATCTTCCTATCGAAACCCTCCTCCCCGACAGCGTCAAGAGAGGAGCAGAAGAATGACGATTCAGCGCAGTAAAGAAGATCGCATCCTGACAGGCGTCTGCGGAGGCATCGGCAAGCATTTCGACATCGATCCGCTTGTCGTGCGCATCATTGTTGCCGTCTGCGCGATACCGATGACTGTCGTGGTAGGCGCTCTCTATATCGCCGCCTATCTTTTCCTCCCCCTTGAGGGAAGCTCGCAGACTGGAGCCGACTATCTGTATAAGCGCTACGATTCGTTACGCTCACGTCGTGGCGGAGGCGAGCCGCAAGATCAATTCCGTAGCGATATGTGATCTATCTCGCGAGACGAGGGATATCCCTCGTCTCGTTACCAAAAGATACGATCTCAACGACTAAGATTCTATGAGTGCATTTCTCCTCTCTTGCTGAAAGCATGAAAGAATCGATAGCAGTTCTCAGATATCACCTTATGCAAAAAATTAGCTATCATTCCCTCCTCCATCTTTCCCCAAAAGTCTTTGCAGAAAGAACCAGAGGCGTTTCGAGTACGAACTGGCAGACAGGTCCGGCATCGACGACATCAACCGCGAGGTGATGGACCGCTACCGGGAGGAGATCGGAACCGGTGCCCCCCCTACGAGCAGACACTCAGGAGCAGAGGAATGCTCGTCGATGGGCATCTCACCAACGCGGGAGTTCTCCTGTTCGCGAGGAACCCCGCGCAGTTCATCCCGTGCACCCGCGTGAGAGTCATGCGCTTCGATGGCAACAAGATGGAGACCGGGCGGAGCCTGAATATCGTGAAAGATGGGAGTTACGACGGCCACCTCCCTAAGGTGATCGAGGGCGCTAAACAGATGATCTCGAGCTAGCTCCGCGAATTCCAGTTCCTAAGGGACGACGGGGAGTCCAAGGTGATAGCCGAGTACCCGAAATTCGCCTGGTTCAAGCGCCTCATCAACGCAATCACGCATAGGAACTACGCTTATTCAGGCGACTACATCCGCGTCATGATGTACGACGACTGTCTCGAGATCCTCAGCCCCGGAAAGCTTCCCAACATCGTCCCCCTTGAGAACATGCGCACACCCACTGCTCTCGCAAGCCATCATCGTCCGCGCTCTCGTGGAGTTCGGCTGGGTGAGAGAGCTCAATGAGGGAGTGCAGTGAATCTACGACGAGATGGCCAGCTTCTCCCTCAACAACCCCGTCTTCTCGGAGCCGAATGACTCCTCGGTGCTGCTCACGCTCGAGAACAGCACAAGGTCGCGCATCCTCAGGCAGAGCAATACTGTCTCCGGCATCGTCAGCAAGGGTGTATACAGGGCTCTCAGCAAACCCGAGCTGTCAGCGGTTCAGATTGTCTACGTGAGGGGCAAGGATACAGTCAAGTAGCTAGACGAGCATCTCGGGAAGAGCGTCAAGTTCGCTAGATTCACCTTGAGGGGTCTCGTCGACAAGGGTACCCTCGTGGCACGGCTCCGACTCCAATGACCCGTCTCAGCACTACTCCTTCCCCTGTCTCCACTAAGACCGATGGAACGTCTCGCAGGGTTCAGTAAGTTCACAGAACCCTGCGAGACAGAGCGGGTAAGAATAAGTCCGAGTGGGTAAAAGTAAAGCCCGCTCTCCCACTCAGTCGACCATAGAGCCGATTGAGCGAAATCCAGAGACAACCCAACAGCGACGAACCCAGACCGGCGGACGAGACAATATAAAATGGCACGAGTTTTAGCCATATGAAAAGTCCAAAAATATAAATGTATGTACGATGATTCACTCCCACTGAGTAAGTGAAAAGTGGACTACCGTGCGCTCTCGTCCACCTAGCGTACGCTCGTCTCCTCTTTCACCGAAATTGACCGTACTTCGTGTGCATGCGCCAACTCAGATTGAACTCACTTCAAGGCAACCTGAGAGCCGCCCCGTTCATCACATCTCGAAGCATCAGACAAATTCTGCTCGGGATATTGCAAGCATAACCAGCTTACTACCCACGACTTAAAACGAGAGCGCTCAAGCTCACGCCGGATTTGACTGGGGTTCATGCCAAGCAGCTGCCACAGTATGGAATAGGCAATCAATGCGCTCCCTATCGCTAGTCGATATAACCGAAACAAGTCGACCGCAATAGAGGAAGACCCGTGCGAGTACGTATTACGTGCCTTCTGCTGCTCGGAAATAAACGCATTCACATCTGGAACAAGCCATTCGACAACGTCCTTTTGCCTATTCATGAGCTCAAGCATCAATCGTTTGGAACTTCTTGAGTTTTGGCGCAATCTAAGCTGAACCCACTCGATGAACTCCTTGGGCATCCCTTCGACTCGCTTCATGAGCTCTTTTTGGTTTTTCTCTAATTCAGTTTTTGACCAGGATTTTAAGTCGGCTTTGTATTTTGAAATCGCCTCCAAAGCCTGAGATGCGGATACGCACTGTAACTCAACGGGCATCTTCCAATCATAGGTAAGTGTTGAAACAATTAAATCGCCGGCATGTTTGAGAAGCAGATAATCTTTCTTACTTTTCTTTTCAGTGCCATAATCAAACCAGCTGCAAAGATAGCTATTGATCTCTCCCTTTATCATAGATAAGGAAATGGCATCGCCTGTATATCGGTTTTTGACGGGACAGGGGAATCGAACAGGGACTCATAGTATTGAATTGCAGACTCTTCAGAACCGAAATACAAGCCAAGCTTTTGAATCGAAGCGTGAAAACCCATGCACAAGCTAAAGAACTTCGATAAATCACTGGCAAAGTTGCGAGCTTCTTCAAGGGTCTTGCCATCTGAAAAGCGCACCTTCAGATAGCACTGATGGCGAAAGGTCATCTCATTTACGTTCAGGTCAGGAATAACGTACTTGCTGAACAGCGTAACGCAGCATTGCTCACTTTCTAGCAATACGCTAGGTGCATCCTCTTCTTTTCGATATTCGAGCGCTTTGAAGCGCGCATTACCCCGGTCATCACGTTCATATGTTATGCGGTAAGCTGAACTTCCGTACCAATCGGTCAGGTTTCTTATTTCGATATCCATCCCATTAATCATGGTAGACGGATCGAATTCCCGACATCCCTTTGCTGCCATAAGATAATCTGCACGGATAACCTGATGGACCATTCCCGGATAATGCATCTCTTCGCCGCAGTATGCAGCGTTTCCAAGCACCAACGCATACCCATCTTGAGAAAACCCATATAAGTATTCTGCAGCAGAAGGCTCCTCCTTACCGTTTATGACAACACCTGGAGATCCGAGCAGCTTTCCGCAGGGGATATCGAGAACGACGCCCTCATCACCAAGGTTTGCCGTCCCCTGAACCGCATTATTCTCATTCGCTTTTTCCCAGCTCTTTCCCCACACTCCCTGGGTAAAACTTGAAGGAATCATAGCAGCTCCTCAGTCAATCATGTAGGCTCTCGCAACCTATCCCCACATTGCCATATTCGACATCGCGTACAGCGGGACGTTCCTCATCCAGTCCTGCTCGCGGTAGCCGGAAAGGCTGAACCGAACAGACCTTATCTCCGGATGAGATTCCTTGAATGCTCGTAGACTTTTGGCGCGCAGATTCTCTTCCGCCTTCACCTCAATAGCATAGACGCTATTCGTCTTCTGTACCAGAAAGTCGATCTCACCTGAGGAATTCTCGGCAGACCAGTAGTATGGCGTGAGCCCACAATCGGAGACAAGCTGCTGGCAAACGTATTGTTCGGTAAGCGAGCCCTTAAACTCCTCGAAGATTTTATTGCCCCCGATGACCGTCTCCTTGTCAAGCTGTACCATGGCACCCAGCAGACCAACATCCACCAAAAAGAGCTTGAATGCACTGTCATCCGCATAGGGACTCAATGGAATCCCAGGCTTCGAGATTCTGCGAACAAGGGGTGTTATACCCGCCTGCGTAAGCCACGTAATGCCAGCTTGGTAGTTCCTCGCACGTGCTCCCGACGCAATGCGACTGAACACGAACTTCTTGTTCTCTCGACCAAGATGAGACGGAATCGACCGCCACGCCGCAAGCGCATACTCGGTCTCGGTCCTGCTGAGATGTTTGGAGATGTCACGCTCATAGCCGCGAAGAAGCTCGATCTGTACTTTGCGCGCATCCTCCAGAAGACCGCGATCTAGAAAGGCACCCAGCACCTCCGGCATACCGCCAATGTAGTAGTACTGTCGAAGGAGGGGGATAAATCTGCTCGAGAAGCTGTTGATAATATCGACTTCTCCGGAATCGAGAAGGTCACGGAGCTGTGCATTCCCTGTCGCGACAAGGAACTCGCGAAAATGCAGTGGGTACAGATCGAGTGTGTCAACCTTACCAACGGGATAACCGCTTCCCTCATGCACTGTGATACCTAGGAGCGAACCGGCAGCAGCCACTGCATATCCAGGAGTATTCTCACAAAAGTACTTAAGACTTGTGAGCGCCTTTGGGCACGCCTGAATCTCGTCGAGGACGATAAGGGTATCGCCTTCGAGCACAACCTGCCCCGTCTCAAACTGGATGGCCGAGATAATGCGCGGAATATCATAGCCCAACTCGAACTGCTCTCGCATTCGAGGATTGTCGTCTAGGTTGACGTACGCAACATTTTTGAACTGCGTCTTGCCGAACTCTTTGAGTAGCCACGTCTTGCCGACCTGGCGTGCCCCGTTGAGGATGAGTGGCTTGCGGCAGGGTCTGTCCTTCCAGGCGATGAGCTCGTCCATGAGGAATCGTTTCATGCAAGCTCCTCCCATCACTGACTATAATCTTATTTTCGCATAGAATGGCGAAAATAAGGCCGTAATAAAGCCAATTTTGGAGAAAATCATGTGGAACTTACTCCCACTCAATCGTGGCGGGCGGTTTACTCGTCACGTCCAAGACAACACGGTTGATCGCACGACATTCATTGGTGATACGAGTTGAAATCTTCTCAATCACCTCATAGGGCAGACGCGACCAATCCGCCGTCATGGCGTCTTCGCTCGTCACCGGACGCAAAACGATTGGCATTCCATAGGTACGTCCATCTCCTTGAACTCCTACAGAAGCCACATCGGCTAATAAGACGACAGGCATCTGCCATACCTGGCGATCCAAACCGGCTTTGGTCAATTCTTCACGGGCGATTGCGTCCGCATCGCGCAAGATCTCCAGACGCTCCTCAGTGATCTCACCGATGATACGTACCGCCAAACCAGGACCGGGGAAGGGTTGACGCCATACCATCTCTTCAGGCAGACCCAATTCGATACCAGCTGCACGAACCTCGTCTTTGAACAAGGTTCTCAGCGGCTCAATCAAGGTGAACTGCAAATCGTCTGGCAAGCCACCTACATTGTGGTGACTCTTGATATTGGCAGCTCCTTCACCTCCACCAGATTCGACGACATCGGGGTATAGAGTTCCTTGGACTAAGAAATCCACTCCTTTGTCATCTGCAATTTGGCGGGCAGCCGCCTCAAAGCTTCGGATGAATTCTCGTCCAATGATCTTACGTTTCGTCTCGGGATCGCTCACTCCAGACAAAGCGTTTAAGAAACGTTCTTTCTCATCCACAACGACAAGATCGACACCCGTAGCTGCCGTGAAATCCTTGCGCACCTGCTCCGCTTCGCCTTTGCGCAAGAGACCGTGATCGACAAAGACGCACGTGAGCTGATCGCCAATCGCTTTTTGGACGAGAGCTGCTGCCACAGCGGAATCCACACCACCGGACAAACCGCATAACACCTTGCGATCTTGCACCTGGGAGCGAATCAACTCGACTTGTTCAGCGACGAAATTTTCAGATGTCCATGTCGGCTGACATCCTGCGATATCGAAAAGGAAGGCTTTAATGACATCTTGACCAAATTCGCAGTGGGCGACTTCGGGATGCCACTGCACACCGGCGAGACGCCGCTCAGGATTGACAAAAGCGCATACGGGAGCGCCAGGAGTGGTCGCCAAATTGATAAAACCTTCAGGAGCCTTGGTGACAGCATCTCCATGGCTCATCCAGACCTGGCAGTTATCGGGCAGGGCATTGAGCGGAGCCTGGGCGTTCTCCACCGATAAAGTGGTGCGCCCAAATTCGGATGTGTGGGTCTGCTCGACCGTTCCTCCCATAGCTGCGGCCATCGCTTGGAATCCATAACAAATTCCTAGAATCGGCACACCTGTCTCGAAAAGAGCTGGATCGACCTGGGGTGCGTGATCGGCATAAACCGATTGAGGACCGCCTGAAAGGATGATGGCTCGAGGATTTTTCGCCATGATCTTCTCAACCGATGCCGTATGGGGCATGATCTCAGAAAATACGTGTGCTTCACGCACCCGTCTAGCGATGAGTTGAGCATATTGAGCGCCGAAATCGATAACGATCACCACATCATTGGACATGGGTCAAAGTCTAAGGCCTCTGCGCAAACGATGCGACTTCCCCCCACGTGGTAAGACAGACCGGAATTTTCGACTATGCCCGATAGGTTATATCGATATGAGAATTTATGACGATATCACCGCCGCCATTGGACGAACGCCTCTGATACGTCTACCATCGCCTACACCAGGCGATATCGCGATGAAATTGGAATATCTCAATCCTGCTCATAGCGTCAAAGATCGGGTCGCTTTGGCTATCATCGACGCCGCTGAGCGTTCGCAAACTTTGGCTCCTGGAGGAACAATTGTCGAAGCTACCAGCGGTAATACAGGTATCGCTTTGGCGATGGTCGCTTCGGTTCGCGGTTATAAAACCGTCATCACCATGCCGGAATCGATGAGTGTGGAAAGACGCTCTCTCATGCAAGCCTTTGGTGCTGAGATCATCCTCACTCCAGCGTCTCAAGGGATGCAAGGAGCTGTGGATGAGGCACAGAAGATCGCCAATGAGCGCCACGGTATTTTGGCTTCGCAATTTGCCAATGAGGCGAATCGTCAGATGCATTATGAGACCACTGGTGCTGAGATTTGGGCAGATAGCGAGGGAACGCTCACCACTTTCGTTGCAGGTGTGGGAACAGGAGGTACGATCAGCGGCGCTGGACGCTATCTCAAAGAGCGCAATCAACATATCCGTATCGTGGCGGTCGAGCCTGCCGAATCCCCTCTCCTATCGTCCGGAATGGCATCACCACACGGAATTCAAGGCATTGGAGCCAATTTCGTCCCTGAGATTCTTGACCGCGACGTGATCGATCAGATCATCACCATTCCCACCGAGCAGGCTAAAGAAGAAGCACGCTATCTGGCTAAAAATTACGGAATTTTTGCTGGAATCTCCGCTGGAGCAAATATGGCGGCCGCTCGCTCGCTCGCCGCTCAAGAAGAAGGGTTGATCGTCACAATCGCCCCCGATACTGGACACCGCTATCTGTCAACCGATCTGTGGACGGTAGAGTGATTCGTGGTAAAAACTGTGCAGATTGGATGAGTTTTCATGGCTGTTCGTGGAATATCCGCCTTTCTAGATCGCCTAGCAGAAGATGTGAAGGCGGTGCGTGCTAACGATCCAGCAGCTCGTTCAACGATCGAAATCATCTTGTGCTATTCGGGTCTACATGCCATATGGGCTCATCGGATCGCTCACCGTCTATGGGCTCATCGCTCTTTGCGTCTTCCCGCCCGTCTATTGAGCCAAATCGTGCGTTGCTTAACAGGCGTGGAAATCCACCCCGGAGCCACCATCGGACGCCGTTTTTTCATCGATCACGGTATGGGTGTGGTCATCGGAGAAACAGCGATCATAGGCGACGATGTACTGATCTATCATCAAGTCACTTTGGGAGGGCGTTCACGCGGACGCGCAAAGCGTCACCCAACCATAGGTAACCGAGTATTGATCGGCGCTGGAGCGAAGGTGATCGGAGATATCGTCATCGGCGATGATGTCAAGATAGGCGCCAACGCTTTGGTGGTCAGCGATGTCAAAGCGGGAAGCGTGATCGTAGGTATCCCGTCGAAGGAACGTTGCGACGGGATTATCGCCTAACGATCACGCTGGGTATCGTCTGCAATCTCCAGATGATGTCTTACCACCTCTGTGATGATGAAGTTGAGCAATTTCTCAGCAAATTCTGGATCCAGTTCTGCCGATTCTGCGAGCCTGCGCAACCTGGCAATTTGAGCCTGTTCACGCTCAGGATCGGCTGCCGCAAGCCCCATATCGGCTTTGAGACGTCCAACTCTTTGCGTGATTTTGAAACGCTCCGCCATGATCGACACGAGAGCCATATCGAGATTGTCGATACTGCCTCTGAGACGAACTAATTCGTCTGGGATATTGTTTTTCATATCAGTGAACGATCAATTCAATACGCTGAAACGCCTTGATATCGGTATATCCTGTCGATGCTAAAGCACGCCGTAAAGCCCCGACGATATTCATCGTCCCCTCGGGGCTATGGGAAGGTCCGTGCACGATTTCTTCCAAAGAGCCGACGCTATCGAAGTGGACACGACGTCCGCGTGGTAAGGATTCATGCCATGCCTCTGCACCCCAATGCCACCCGCGCCCAGGAGCTTCATCGGCTCGCGCAAGAGGAGAACCGATCATAGCGGCATCTGCACCACAGGCTAGAGCCTTGACGATATCTCCAGATGATCCCATCGCCCCATCCGCAATCACATGGACATAGCGTCCACCCGATTCGTCCAGATAATCTCGGCGAGCTGCCGCCACATCGGCAATCGCTGTCGCCATGGGCACTTCTATACCGAGAACTTGACGGTTCATCGATGAGGACGCTCCTCCAAAGCCGACCAAAACTCCAGCAGCCCCTGTTCTCATCAGGTGAAGGGCAGTTTGATAGGTGGCGCATCCTCCTACAATCACAGGAACGTCGAGTTCGTAGATGAACGTTGCCAAATCGAGAGGCGTTTCGATATCGGAGACATGTTGAGCGCTTACCGCTGTTCCTCTGATGACGAAGAAATCCATGCCCACCTTATCGATCACATCGGCAAATTGTTGAGCGCTATGAGGACTTAGGGAACCGGCAACGGGAACACCGGCTTGACGGATGAGATCAAGGCGTTCAGCGATCAACTCGGCTTTGATCGGCTCAGCGTAGAGACGTTGCATCTCCACCGTCGCCTCGCGCGGATCATCGATGGTGGATAAGCGTTCCAAGATAGGGAGGGGGTCATCGTAGCGTGTCCACAGACCCTCGAGATTGAGCACACCCAGACCGCCAAGTTTTCCAAATGCGATCGCCGTTTGAGGGCTCATAACAGAATCCATTGGAGCGGCCATCAAAGGAAAATCGAAGGTCAAAGCATCGATTTTCCAGGAAAGATCAACCGTTTCGGTTCCTCGAGTGCGACGCGTCGGCATGATGGCGACGTCATCTAGGGTAAAAGCTCTTTCCGCTCGCTTGCTGCGTCCGATATCGTACATGCCACTCCTTCTTGTGAATCACCACCAATCTAGTCGCTTGAGGATCAAAGGGGCGAGTTCACATAAGGTTGCTAACCACAATTTTCTTTTTCCCTATTGTCGATCTCAAAGCTAGATAGTATGGCTTCATGGCACAAACACCTCTTATCCCCATGAGACCTCTCGGCTTAGGCGATACCTTTGAGTCGACTCTCAAAGTATTTTCTCGCGGTTTTAAAACCTTCTTCTTCATCGGCCTGTTGCCTTTGTTGCCCGGTTTGATCATCGCCGCGTTGACCCTTGCCGTTGGGGGGATCATCGTCACCACGTTCATCGCCTCTCAAGATTCAGCTGGCATTCCGATCTCGATTGGACTCTATCTATTAGCTCTTATCCTGGTCGGCATCTTCTCTCTTGTGATGAATCAACTCGTCTCCATTTTGAGCGCTCAGAATACTGTAGGAACAGATCAAAGTGGACATGCTATCTCGCTGGGTCGTCTTTTTGCAGATCGCTCCATTTGGAAACGTGCTTTTGGCTTGACGATCGCCTCTATCTGCGTCAATGTCGCCATCGTCGTTATTTTTGGCATCTTTGCCGTGCTGGCTACTCTTATCGACAAGGCTTCCTGGGTCTTAATCTTCATAGGCGTCATAGTCACCGTATTTCTGTTCGTCATGTCTCTGCGTTTTCTCATTGCACCTTCCATCTGTGCAATTGAGAATGTCAGCGGTTTCACTGCCTACCGCCGAGCATGGGAGATCACCAAAGCCAATATGTGGCGCACGATCGGCTACTGTGTAGCGTTTTTAATCGCACTCGGCATCGTCACCGGACTATGCGTCTCTCTCATAGAGGGTGTCCTCGGCTTCTTCTCTATCGGCACAATCAATGAATTCAATAACGCTCCTGGCTCATTCGCTACAGACGAGGAGAGCCTAGCTTTCTTCGGAGCTGTTGTAAGTTCAATGCTGGCATCATCTCTTATCAGCACGATCCTCGGTCAGATCATCGCGATTATCTCTGCACCACTTCAGGCGACGTTTTTTGCCGTACATTATCTGGACGTACGTCGCCGTCTTAGTCCTCCTCAGCCAGGATCCTATCTGTGATCTCATAGACCAAGAGGGGCGGTTGATCCGCCCCTCTTTATTTTTGGTATTTAAGATTTTGAAGCGTAATTGGGAGCTTCAGCGGTCATTTGAATATCGTGAGGATGGGATTCACGCAAGCCAGCCGCTGTGATGCGGATGAACCGTCCATTGTTTTGCAATTGCTCAATGGTACGAGCTCCACAGTAGAACATCGACTGATGCAATCCGCCTGTCAACTGATAGAGCATCTGTCCTAAAGGCCCACGATAGGGAACTTGACCTTCAATCCCCTCGGGGATGATCTTGTCATTGCTTGTCACATCGGCTTGGAAATAGCGATCTTTAGAATAGGACATATGACGTCCGCGAGTAGCCATCGCACCCAAAGATCCCATACCGCGATAGGATTTGTACTGTTTCCCGTTGATAAAGACCAATTCGCCAGGGCTTTCATCGCAACCGGCGAGTAAAGAGCCGAGCATGACAGTATCGGCTCCCGCAACGATGGCTTTTGCGGTATCGCCTGAATACTGCAATCCTCCATCTCCTATAACAGGAACACCTGCTGGACGGGCGGCACGCGCAGCATTGTAAATCGCGGTGATTTGGGGGACTCCCACTCCGGCTACGACACGCGTGGTACAGATCGATCCAGGCCCGACTCCAACCTTGATCCCATCTGCTCCCGCTTCAATCAAAGCTTTTGCTGCCTCATAGGTGGCGACATTACCTCCCAAGATATCGACATCTTTAGCTGCCGATTCCTTCTTCAAACGCGCAATAAATTCAATTTCGGCTTTGGAATGTCCGTGAGCGGTATCGACTACTAGAAGGTCGACATTCTGCTCGATCAGAGCCATCGCCCGATCCCATGCATCTCCAAAGACGCCGACAGCGGCACCTACCCTCAAACGCCCCTGTTCATCTTTGCAAGCATTGGGATATTTATCCGATTTCACGAAGTCTTTCAAAGTGATAAGACCGCATAGGCGTCCGCTGGAATCGACAAGAGGGAGCTTTTCGATCTTGTGTTTCGCCAAAAGAGCCAAAGCATCGTCTTGTGCAATTCCCCGCGGAGCGGTGATCAGAGGCATAGGGGTCATGACATCGCGCACTAGACGCTTCGGATCGGTTTCGAAACGCATATCGCGGTTGGTAATGATACCGACTAATTTCATATCATCTTCCACGACAGGAATACCTGAAATGCGATAGCGCGCACATAGCTCATCGGCATCTGCGATGGTCGCATGAGGACTGATCGTGATCGGTTCATCGATCATGCCAGCTTCAGAGCGTTTCACCTGATCGACCATGCGGGCTTGATCTTCAATGGACAAATTGCGATGCAAAATGCCCATACCTCCTTCACGAGCCATCGCGATCGCCATACGCTGCTCCGTGACGGTATCCATCGCAGCTGAAAGGAAGGGAACATTCAAAGTGATATTGCGGCTCACCCTCGCTTGGGTATTGACCTCGCTGGGGATGACATCGGATTGACGGGGTTCCAAAAGAACATCATCAAAGGTCAATCCGAGAGTAGAGAATTTTTCATCGATACTCATAGCATCTCGATCTTCATACACAGTCTTATTCCTCACATGAATGCTTTGTGCTCAGCATAACGGCAGATTTTAAGAAAGAATCATGATATTTCCATATAGCTAGGCAGACGATGAAAGAGAGCAGCTGAGCGACAAAGATGGGCAAGGTGGCGTTTTCCATCAATGCTGCGATGATAGTGAAATAACTGGACGCTGCGATGACAACACGTCTTCCCACAGGGGAATAGTTGTAGGCTGCCACCATCGGAAGACCCCAGCCGAGATACCACGATTGCAAACTCGGCCAGCACAAAGCGATGATTGTCAATGCCCAACCGCTCGTAGCGAGAGGATGACGTCTGACAGATATGACGATAATCACACCGATCAACGCCGCACCTATAGCCAAGATGACGGGAGAAACCAGAGCGTAGCCACGCCAATTTGGAATTCCCAAAGTCCATCTCAATACTGTGACGATCCCATTCGTAACAGATTGCGAGCCAGTGCTATAGGGACTTCCCGTCGCATGAGCCCATCCGCTCCCCCACCCAAAAGGCAGATGGATGAGAGCGAATGTGACCAAAGTGATTATCAAGCTTCCGACAGAGATAGGTAATCCTGCCCGTATGAAGGATGTCCAGCTCATATGTCCGCTGAGTCTATCGGGATGAACACGGTAGTGCTGCGATAGGACAGCGGCTGCTACCACTGCGATTAGAGCCACTCCGAGAGGCTGTTTAATCGCCATCGCCGCCCCCACCAAAGCGGATGAGAGAATCCATCCCCACCGATAGGTTGATAGTGCGATAGCAACAGAGGCTAGCGCCATAGCCCATGCATCGTTGTGGATCCCTCCGATAAGGATGATGACGCTGATCGGATTGAGCAACATCGTCCACAGATCATAGTCATTGTTCACCCTATGAGCGGCTTTGCTCAGACTATACGAGGCGACGAGGACGCTGACGAGACAAGGAATGCGCATCATGAGCATCGTCGCTATGGGGTTATATCCTCCGAAGGTAACGATCAAGGACTGTATCCACAGCGCGAGAGGAGGATAGACGCTGGTCGTATATTTCCAATAGGAATCGACATATCCGCCGAAGGGGCCGGCGAGAATATCGAGACCCATCTGATAGGGATTTGCTCCACGGACAACGATCCATCCCTGTTCCATATAGGCATAGACATCTTTGGAGAAGAGAGGCGGACATATCATCAAAGGGATGACCCACCAGATAAAAGCCGTCCGTAATAAGGATTTATCCCCATGCCGTATTGAGATCCACGCCCATAGATAACCAGCGACTCCGATCAGGGCGCTTAAAGTATGAACAGCGATGATCTGCCACGGTTGGTGGCGTCCGCTAAATCCTAGACCCCATGGAGAAGCTAACCATCCCGAAAGCGAGAGAAAGCAGCTTGCGATAAAGCCGATGATGATGGGACGGGACGCTCGAAGCACAGCATGATTTTAGCGCCTTATCACTCCTAGTTCATGGACGATTCCTGTCTCAAGAGTCTATGAGGATTCTCAGCTTGCGATATGCAAGGATCGCATCGAATTCATACATTCTAGATGCCTATCACAATGAATGCGCTGCAAGAAGGAATTATTGGACAAAAAAGGCGGGATCTGCCATGCAGATCCCGCCTGTGAGCGATAGAGCAGTCTATGCTCACTTATCGTTTTCTTCGTCTTCAACCTTGTTGACAACCAAAGTCTCTGTGGTCAGAAGCAAGGAGGCGATCGAAGCGGCGTTTGCCAAAGCGGAACGGGTCACCTTGACCGGGTCGATGACGCCGGCTTCCATAAGGTTGACATATTCGTCCGTCTTGGCGTTATAGCCCTCATCGTCACCCATATCGGCGACCTTAGCGACGATCACATATCCGGGCTGTCCACCATTCTCGGCAATCCAGCGCAACGGTTCAACGACAGCCTTGCGGACAGTCTGAATACCAACCTGCTCATCATGATCGGCGCCTTCGAGAGAATCGAGAGCGGCAGCAGCATGGACGAGAGCAGCACCGCCACCAGCGACGATACCCTCTTCAATTGCTGCACGGGTTGCCGAGACGGCATCTTCAATTCGATGCTTCTTCTCATTGAGTTCCACCTCAGTGGCTGCACCGACCTTGATGACGCACACCCCACCGGCCAACTTGGCAACACGCTCAGCGAGCTTCTCTCGATCCCAATCGGAATCGGTGCGCTCCATCTCTGCACGCAACTGCTCGACGCGACCGTTCACCTCAGCTTGATCGCCAGCACCGTCCACGATGGTCGTATTGTCCTTGGTGACGACGACGCGGCGAGCGCGTCCCAATACCTCAAGACCGACCTGGTCGAGTTTGAGCCCGACCTCGGGAGCGACGACCTCACCGCCTGTGAGAATGGCGATGTCTTGCAACATGGCCTTGCGGCGATCCCCAAAGGCAGGAGCCTTGACGGCAACCGATGTGAAGGTACCGCGGATCTTGTTGACCACGAGAGTGGAGAGGGCTTCGCCGTCCACATCCTCAGCGATAATGACGAGCTGACCGTGAGCGGCAATGACCTTCTCCAGCATCGGCAGAAGCTCGTTCATATTGCTGATCTTGCCCTGGTGGATCAAGATATAGGGATCGTCAAGAACAGCTTCCATACGATCTTGATCGGTAACGAAATAGGGCGAGATATAGCCCTTATCGAACTGCATACCTTCGGTGAATTCCAGCTCGGTTCCGAAAGTATTGGATTCCTCAACGGTGATAACACCGTCTTTACCGACCTTGTCAAAGGCTTCAGCAATGATCTGACCGATCTTCTCGTCACGAGACGAAATGGTAGCGACGCTTGCCATATCGGCAGTGGATTCCACATCGCGAGCTACCGAACGCAGACGATCAACGATGGCATCTGTAGCCTTGTCGATACCACGCTTAAGTCCGACAGGGTTAGCTCCTGCAGCGACGGCGCGCAACCCTTCGTGGACGAGAGCTTGGGCTAAAACGGTAGCGGTAGTGGTTCCATCGCCAGCGACATCGTTGGTCTTGGTGGCGACTTCCTTGGCAAGCTGGGCGCCGAGATCCTCATAGGGATCGTTTAGCTCCACTTCCTTTGCCACGGTCACGCCATCATTGGTGATCTGAGGTCCGCCAAATTTACGGTCGAGAACGACATAGCGACCCTTAGGACCGAGGGTGACCTTGACGGTATTGGCGAGGGTGTCGACACCGCGTTCTAAGGATCGGCGGGCTTCCTCGTCAAAGAGCAATTCCTTAGCCATGAATCAGCCTCACTTGACGACGACGGCGAGAATATCGCGGGCGTTGAGCAGCAGGTAGTCGGTATTGTCATAGCGCACTTCGGTACCACCATATTTGCTGAAGATGACGACATCGCCTTCTTTAACATCCATGGGGATACGCTCACCCTTGTCGTCTACACGACCGGGTCCAGCAGCAACGACTTTGCCTTCCTGCGGCTTCTCTTTAGCGGTATCGGGGATGACAAGACCCGAAGCGGTGGTGGTTACAGCCTCCAGAGGCTCGACGAGGACGCGATCCTCGAGCGGCTTGATCGTGGTTGCCACGTTCAAACCCCTTTCTGTTGTCTAGCTCATATCTTCTGTAGACCGTCCAGACGTCGTCGCGGAGCCGCCCGAACAGCTAGCACTCGCCGTAGCTAAGTGCTATGAGCAGACTAGTACCGCTTTGGCACTCAGACAACCCGAGTGCCAAAATTAATCCCCCATTTCGCTATGCGAGCACACGCGTTCCACCACCAAAACCTTCGTCCCCTGACGGGTAGGAGTGATGATAATGGTCGCCCTTTGAGAACCAGCAAGTTTGAAACGCTGCCTCAATTTCGCCGGATCGGCTTCGATACCGCGTTTCTTGATCTCCAAGATTCCGATATCGGCTTCCTTCGTCCAGGCTTTCAACTTCTTTTCCGAATAGGGGAAGACGTCAAGAATCCGATAGCTATATCCATAGGGGGAGATGATCGGCTCATCGCAGGCAAGATAGGCGATCTTCCTATCTAGAAGCCAACACTTGTCAGCGAAAATATCGAAAGCTTGAGCGCGAATAATCGCTGGATCGGGCTCAACAATATAGCGTCCCAGATCGCCTACAGGCAGACAAGATCCATGCGGATTTCCCTCCACCTCGCACTCTCCTGGCAAGATGACCGCTCGATAGTGTGTGGACTGATCCTCATCTGGGCGATCGTGAGACCAGATGCTCATCTCGACAAGATCCCCTAGATGGCTAACCCATCTGGCTTCGCACGCTGGAGGGATCTCGTCATATCTCATTCCAGGCCCCAATTTGATCGCCCATATATCGGCCATATCGATGATCTGTTGGACGAAAGACCACGATGGGGATATCTCACTGAGTCGCCACGTCCTGCGTCCGCCATGGCGACGTGCGGGATCAATATAGATCGCAGATCCTTGCTCTATATGTTTTTCAATCTGTGAAAGATGATCTGTCACATCTGCGCAGATGACCTCGACGCCATAGCGCCCCAGATTCGCTTGAGCGATCTCAGCGGTCATCTCGTCGCGTTCATAGGCTCGTACTTGCAAACCGGCGTGGACAAACGCCAATGCGTCGATACCGATGCCACAGCACAGATCGTCAACTGTTTTCGCCCCCATCGCGATAAGACGCTGGGCTTTCCATTGAGCCACCTCCCAGCGCGTTGCCTGTTCCAAACCGGGAGAGGTGAAAAATAATTCCTCCGCGATAGGGCCGAGCTTGGTCACAGCTTTGCGGCGCAAAGCAACTTGAGTTAAAGCTGCCGAGACCACATCGGGATTGAAGATGGAACGCATCTTTTCTGCCAGTGACAGATCGGCAAGATCAGCATAGGAGGAGGCGAGACGGATCGCTTCTTGTCCTTCAGGACTTGTGCAGATAAAGCTCATTCCATCTCCTTGAGAGGCTCATTGCTGATGAGACGGACATCTCCATTTTTCATGATGCACGTTCCGCTACATCCTTGAGGTTCATAGTTTTTATAGGGGATAGAGAGGTGGAATAGATCGATTGACTCATCGAAAAGATAGTCGATGAAATATCGATCTCCTTCCCAGATATCGAGTTGGGAGATTCGATCGATCGGCTGCCAGGCGAGGATCCCTTCTTCATTGGATTCCGGGATAGACCCGTCCCATAAATCCACGATGAAAACAAAGGCGAAAACCCCTGTCCCGTCCGCATGGAAACCTGGCCAGCTCAATGTCCCACGCAACGATGCCCTTCTCACCTCAATTGAGGCTTCTTCTTTCAGCTCACGGACGAGAGCGGTATAGATATCTTCGCCCTCTTCGACTTTCCCACCCAGACCGTTCCACTTGCCATATTGTTCATCATCTGATCGATGGATACGGTGAACCATGAGGACGCGTGAAGATGACCTATCGACGATATAGGCTAAGACTGTTAGCTGAGGGGAATATCCATCCGTCATGAGAGAACGATTCTATGTGCCGGCATGGAGGTGACAGGAGAGAAATCCAGCGAGGTTGGCTGAGCCCCACTTTTCACTACAGCAGATCCTAAAGCGGCGATCATCGCTCCGTTATCTGTGCATAGACCAGGTCGTGGACGACGTACGGTGATGCCGGCTTCACGAGCGCGATCTTCCATCAAGGTTCGCAGACGCGAATTCGCCGCTACTCCCCCGCCTAAAACGATTGAACCGACCTGATAATGTCGGCAGGCGTCGATGGTCTTCTTCGTCAAAATATCGGCGACAGCTTCTTGGAAAGAAGCGCATACGTCTGGGATGGAGATCTTTTCCCCATCGAGTTCGGCTTGCTCAACGTAACGGGCGACTGCAGTCTTTAACCCTGAGAAGGAATAGTTGAATCGATGTTTTTCCATATCGCGTTGAGCGCTGAGACCTCGTGGAAAACGAATTGCCTTTGGATCGCCTTGAGCTGCCATAGCATCGATGACAGGACCTCCTGGATATGCCAATCCCAAAAGACGCGCCACCTTGTCATAGGCCTCTCCAGCGGCGTCATCGATAGTGGTGCCAATCTGTTCGATATCCGATGCGATGTCACGCACTAAAAGCAACTGGGTATGTCCACCTGATACGAGCAAAGCGATGGTGGGATTATCGAGATCGCCATGTTCGAGAGTGTCGACTGCCACGTGTCCAACAAGGTGATTGAGGGCATAGAGGGGTTTATTCAAGGTGGAGGCAAGAGATTTTGCCGCCGCGATACCCACCACTAACGATCCCATCAGACCTGGCCCTCCAGTCACACAGATAGCATCGAGGTCACCAAGGTCGATTCCGGCTGTCTGCACAGCTCTTTCCAAGGTGGGCACCATTGCCTCGAGATGGGCACGAGAGGCGACCTCGGGAACCACACCTCCGAAACGGACATGGAGATCGACCGAACTGGCAACCTCGTTGGCGAGGAGGGTTTGACCACGCACGATCCCCACACCGGTTTCATCACAGCTCGATTCAATCCCCAAGATCAAAGGTTCACCCATTGTCTATCTGCCTTTCCATGATGAGGGCGTGACGGCCGGTTGCATAATAATTTTTTCGTTGAGAGATAGGGTGGAAATCCATCGTCTGATACAAGCTGATGGCGGCGTCGTTTTCACTGTCAACTTCAAGCATCATCGTTCGTCCACCACGTGCTTGCGCCCATTCAATTCCTGAACACAGCAGACGACGGGCATAGCCGCGTTGACGCCACCGCGGATCCACCACGATTCTGAGAAGATCGCAGATACCATCGATCATCGAAAAACAGGCTGCCCCGACCGTGCATTCATCTGCTCGACAGACCATCACAAGATGGTCGTCGTTTTCCACTTCTACCTTCCAGGAGGAAAGCGACCACCGATCCCGTGGACAAAATCCGGATTCTTCCAGATGCATAAGATCGTCAAGATCCTCACATGTGGCGCGTGCAAGCAACATTTCAATGCGCCTTATGCATAACAGGGGGCAATGGGAGACGCCGCTGCCCTAATGCTGATTTTCGTGTCGTGGCTACGACAGCGTCTGGTTGACGTAGATAGCATGGCTCAGGATCGACTGCTTCGAGTTCGTCAACGTGGGCGGCCAGAATTCCCCCGTCAATCCACATGACGCGTTCTCCAGATAAATCACCTGGAGCTAATTCCTGATAGACCTCGACAGCAGGTCCATAGATGAGACCTGATAGACGATTGGGAGAATCCACCTCAGGCCCTTCGCAACGGCGACCGTGACGGTATCGCGCCCAATAGACTTCACGGCGACGAGCGTCAGTGGCAACGATGAATTCATCACCTTGGGCAATTCCACGACAGCTCAAGGCTAAAGCATCCAGACTGCTCACAGCGATCAGTGGAACTTTCCATATATAGCTCAACGTTTTAGCTGTGACGATCCCGATGCGTAACCCTGTGAACGGTCCAGGGCCGATTCCAACCACGATACGTTCGATCTGCTCATGAGAAATCCCATATTCGCTCATCATCTGATCGATCATCGGTTGTAAACGCTCCACATGGGCGTTGGAGAGATGATCGCTGAAAGAGGCAACAATACGATCCTTTTCAGCAAGACCTAGGGCTATCCCTGCCGAAGTATCGATAGCCAAGGTATAGGTGCGATCCATACTTTCTCCTAAAGATGATCTGTCAGGTGGGCAAAATCTCGTGATACCCAGCTCAATCCGATCGGACGCATCATGACCTGACGCGTCTCGTCTCCTGGACGAGCAGAACGCGTGATGGTCAACTCTAAACGTTCATCGCTGAGCTGTTCGACGATTCCGCGTCCCCATTCGACCACGGTCACCGATTCTGATAGCGAAGCATCTAAGTCGATATCGTCTACTTCAGCTGCCGATCCCAATCGGTAGGCGTCCACGTGGACGAGAGGTAACCCTTTATTTCCGTAGTGAATTCTACTCAAGACAAAGGTGGGCGAGCAGACCTCATCGTCTACCCCTAATCCGATCCCCATACCTTGAGTGAACGTCGTTTTCCCTGCCCCCAGATCTCCGATAGCTACGATCAGATCTCCAGGACGACATAGATGCGCTACAGATGCCCCTAGCTGTCTCATCTGTTCGCTATCTGCCGCCTGATAGGTGAGAGCACGGTGACGACGCATCGCCGTCCCGTCTTGATAGAAAGCATAGTCTTTCCATACCGGCTGATAGCGTGGCTCAACATCGTTCACAGTGATGAAACGGCTAGTAGAATGATCTTCTAGAGTACAGATGAGATCTTCGATATGACTGTACTCTGCCCTCTCATTCCATCCCCATGCAGTGATGAGGATTTCATCTTTGTCTTCTTGCGATCTGTAGCAGATGAAAGCGCAATCCGATGAGTCCACCTGAGCGATCAGGAGAGTATCGTCCTCACTGACCCCATCTGTGGAAAAGAGAAAATGCGCACCCACTCTATCGAGCATTTCTCTGCTACAGGACGAGACGAGAATATGCACGTCGCTATCTGTCGTCATCTGATTGTCTACGCCGGTCACATCTGTCCATGCTACGCCTCTTAATCCCACTTTCCACACTGCAGACGATGAGCTATGGGTAAGTTTTCTGACCTCGTTCTACAATGACCCCCGTGAAGGTTGCCTTTATCGCTGAGTCGTTTCTCCCATCGATCAACGGGGTGACGAATTCAGTCCTACGCATGCTCGAATATCTTGATAGCGAATCTATTGAGGCTATGGTGATCGCCTCTGATGATGACAGACCCTCTCCTGATCGCTATTGTTCAGCTCAAATCGTGCGAATGCCTTCTTTCACTTTGCCCTGGTATTCAGATCTGCGTTTTTCTCTTGCCACCACCTATCGAATGCGCGCCGTTCTTCACTCTTTTCAGCCCGATATCGTCCATGTAGCATCCCCCGTTCTTCTCGGACGTATCGGCATTAAGGCAGCTCGTCAGCTCCATCTGCCTATCGTCGCTCTCTATCAGACGAATCTTCCCCTCTATTTACCCAAATATGGGCATCCGAAGCTGACCGATATCGGATGGAAATATCTGCGCTTTTTACATAACAAAGCTTCGATGACTCTCGCTCCTTCCACTGCGACCAGGAACACCTTGATTGAACACGGTTTTAAGCGTGTTGGTCTATGGGGACGCGGGGTTGATACCACCCGTTTTCACCCTTCGCGACGAGACGAGTCTCTCTATGAATCGTGGAGGAAAGACAAGCGTTGCGTCGTGGGATATATGGGACGTCTAAGTGGAGAAAAACAGGTTGAAGATCTAAGGATTTTATCCTCTTTTGAGGATATTCAACTCGTCATCGTCGGAGATGGTCCTTTACGCAACGAACTTGCCACAGTTTTACCCCATGCAATTTTCACTGGCATGAAGACAGGAGACGATCTGGCTCGCCATCTGGCAAGTTTTGATATCTTCGTTCACCCTGGCGAGATGGAGACTTTCGGTCAAGCCATTCAGGAGGCCTTGGCCAGCGGACTTCCAGTTATCGCTCCCGCTATTGGAGGTCCTCTCGATCTGATCGTCCCAGGAGAAAATGGCTATCTCTACCCAGTAAAAGATCTCCATTCTTTAGCGCAAAAGGTTCGCACTCTGGCAGACGATAGCGATCAACGCAACCGTTTTTCTCAGACAGCTCGCGCGATGGTGGAAGATCGCACATGGCCTCGTCTTTGTGCCGAGCTGGTTGATATTTACCGTGAGGTCATCGCAACACAGGAAAGAACAGCGGGTCACGACTTCACTTCATGACCCGCCAGCACCTCTTTTATTTTTAAGCGTCAATGAGACGGGCGTAATCGATTGGGTGAGGACGTTCGCTATCGATCTTGCCCAGTAATCCAGGAATAGCCTGCGCGATGACACCTGGAGGATAAGGGCCGGGCTGGGCTGCCGCTGTCATCGCCTGAATGGATGCCGCTAACGCTCCCGCACGCCACGGAGAGACTCCAGAGGCCAACAGGGTGCCACAAATTCCTGAGAGCACATCTCCTGAACCGGCTTGAGCGCTCCAGGCTGGTCCACCGATGGCGATCGTTACCTGTCCATTGGGCTCGACGATATATTGGGTCGATCCCTTAAGCAGGATTGTGGTATTCCACCGTTTCGCCGCTTCTCTCGCCCAGCGGATCGGCTCTTTGAGAATGTCTTTACGCTTCACCCCTAGCATGCGTGCCAATTCACCCGCATGAGGGGTAAGCAGCCAACCTTCAGGCAGACGCTCGGGAAGAACTTCAAGGGCTTCGGCATCCAAAACGGTGGGTTTACCGGATTTGATAACCTTTTCCATACGCTCGCTGTCGGCGACTCCCCAGCCACAGCCAACAAGCCAAGCTTGAACTTTACCCTCTCCGATGGTCACCGATGGTGTGCGATTGAGTACAAGGTCAACTGCCTTCTCAGGCCCGCAGAAACGCACCATACCGGCGCCGGAATAGACAGCGCCCATCGTCGAGAGAATGGCTGCGCCGATGAATTTATCCGATCCGGTATCAACTCCGAGCACACCGCGAGAGTATTTATCGTCCAAAGCCCCTGGCCACGGCCACCAGCGAGCGACATCTACCTCTTCAATCAGATGAACATCTGTTGAGGGAAGTTCAATACCGATATCGACAGTTTCAACATGCCCGCAATAGGCGGCAGCGGGTTGCGCGACATGACAGAGTTTGGGAGCGCTGAATGTGATCGTCCAGTCAGCTCTAAAACACGAACCAGAAACGACGGGGCTATCGGGAACTAGACCAGAAGGAATATCGACCGATAGGACGGGAACGCCAATATCGTTACAGGCTTCTGCAAAAAGTTCCACCTGCGGGGAAAGCCCGGACATACCGCCTGTCCCATAGATCGAATCGATGACCAGCGAGACATCCGAACAGAGACGAAGGGCGGCGGCTTGTCCGATGAAACGTACTCCAGCTTGACGAGCCGCGATCACTCCACCAGGAATACCTGGCCCATCAGGTAGCCATGCCATGACAGGACGGCCTTCAGAGGCTAGAACAGCCGCAGCATAGAGGCCGTTTCCACCATTATTTCCCGTTCCTGCAACGACAAGAACTGTACCTTCAGGTTTGATCTCTTTAGCTCGCTTTGCCACCGCGGCGGCAGCCAGACGGACGGGATCTAAATCGGGATTCGCCTCGGCGAATTCCACTTCGGCAGCTCTGAGGGCGGCTGCGCTGTGCACTCCTATCATGATTCCCTTTCACAGACGACGAAAGCGGCTGCAATGCCCGCATCGTGACTGATCGATAGATGGATCGTCGTGATTCCCAACTGATCGATATATGATGACATCCTATCGCTTATTACGAATTTAGGTGCACCGTCACTATCGGGAATGATCTGAACATCTTTCCAGGTATAAGGAGCACTTCGTATCGCTTTGACTAAAGCTTCTTTCGCTGCGAAATATCCAGCTAGTGAATTGATAGGTCTCCTTATACGATCCTGATAGAGCTCCTTGTCACTAAATAGTTTGCGGACGACACCCTCTCGACGTTCTACCATGGCGGCAAAGCGCGAGATCTGACAGATATCGACGCCAATCCCGACGATCACTGCGACTCCTCTTTAGACCTACCATCGTTTATAGATTCGATCAGATATCTCTAGCCTAATGGGATTCTTCGCCTATCGCTGAGTTCAACAGAATGCATCAGCCCATATCGACTACGCGTGTTAAAGAAATCATGGCACGATAGAGCGGTATAGATGATCTCAGCTTCTAGTCAGAGACGAGGGAAGAGTGACCAATAGTCCATGGATCGATATTCCGCGCGAACAGTGGGCTTCATTGGCTCGAGCGAATCAAGCCAGTTTGGACGATAGGACGGTTCGCCAACTTCGCGGTCTCAAAGATCCCACCGATGTCACAGATGTCACCGAGGTCTATCTACCCTTGACCCGTCTGGTGAATTTTCATCGTCTCAGCCACGATCGGATTTATGCCGATATCAACGATTTCCTCGGCATTTCTCCCACCCGCACACCTTTCGTCATTGGGGTATCGGGTTCGGTTGCTGTGGGTAAGTCCACTACCGCTCGCCTGCTTCAAGAATTACTACGCCGCTCCCCCGATTCTCCCCGCGTGGATTTAGTGACCACCGATGGCTTTCTTTACCCCAATGCCATTTTGGAAGAGCGCGGATTATTGACTCGTAAGGGATTCCCTGAAAGCTATGACCGCCAAGCCTTATTGGATTTTGTAATTGCCGTTAAATCCGGGCAACGCGATGTCACAGCCCCCGTCTATTCCCATATCACCTATGACATCGTTCCTGAAGCACGTATTTGCGTTAACCGCCCACAGATTCTAATCGTTGAAGGTATCAACGTTTTACAGCCAGCTCTCCCATCTTCCCGCAACGATCGCGGACTTTCAGTTAGTGACTTTTTTGATTTTTCCGTCTATGTAGACGCCGATGCATCCGATATTCGTCGCTGGTTTAGATCACGTTTTTTGGCTTTACGGCAGACGGCTTTCAGCGATCCTGATAGTTATTTCAAAGGGTATGCCTCTTTAAGCGATGAGGAAGCCGTTGAAGCTGCTAATAATATTTGGGATTCGATCAATGCCGTTAACCTTGTGGAAAATATCGAGCCCCATAAGAACCGCGCCACCGTTATTTTGCGCAAAGGATCTAATCATCTCGTGGAATCGGTGCGCATGCGCAAGATTTAATCACTTGTCATAGACAGTGGATAGCTTAGAGGGAGATAGGACGGTTTTTCCGCCCTCTCCCCTTGTCACCCATTTGTTCATGTCACATACGATATGTTTCTTCGACGATTGATGTGCCGGCTAGTTATCGACACTATCTAGCCTTTTCATCGGCTTCATATGGGATTCGTCATCTGGAACTATCATCTCCCCTCCAGTTAGCAATGAAGATATAAGAAAGGGTGCTAGCCACCACACAGATGTTATGACTAGCACCCTTCGATCAGGTTCTTAACTATCTTTTCAGATGGCTAAGAACCTCTTCGCCAGGATCAATCACGATCTTTCACTGACTGCTTGCGACGCAACACTGCAGCACCCACAAGAGCGAGCACAGCCACACCACCAAGCAGATT
>JAEZYG010000037.1 GCA_023419175.1 Actinomycetes bacterium | reverse complement strand
TCTTCAGCCCATGTGTGGCGATATCTGATGATGTGATTCCCCCTTTAGCAACGACAAATCGGGGGTGAACCGCTGTCGTTATCCCATAGACGATACGTACTAAAGCCTCCGAAACGCTACGCGCAATGGCGAGAGATTCTTCAGGAGTCGAAGCCGAAACGAGGGCACGAGATGTGTGGATGATGACATTACATTTCTCCACATCATGGATAGCGGCGGTGGTGATCGTCTCCAGATGAGAATCTCTTTTAGATGGATCCATCACTGTGGCAACGTCAACCTCATAGATGCGCGCTGGGGTGTTATCGATAAGATCTTCCAACTGCGCACTGGTCAATCCGACATGCGAGCCCACGACGATCAAACCGCCTTGCGCTCTCGTCTGCTGATCCAGCTCAAGCTCATGGGCCATCACGGGAGGATGGACTTCTTGCCCAAGTCTGGCTCTCATGAAGGAAGGCCCTACCCGATAGACAAAATTTTTCCCTTCCTTCTCTGCTTCGATCAATGCGAAGGCAAGAGCCAGCAGATCTGCTTCACATAGACAATCGCTGACGATTATCTGTTGGTCGTGGGCTTCTACTAATACTCTTTCTACGCCTTTTGGATCGGCTCTCAACTGATTGATTGTGATGGCGGTAACATCGTCTGCCGAGATGCGTCCAGATGTTTTCTCTTCGACCCAATCGACAAGCGAGGAGGAGCGATATCCAAAGGTCTTATCTTGGGCGAATTCTGTCTCCCCCACTGGGATATATCCGTCTCTATCGTTCCCGGCATAGTGAACAGAATTGACAGTGATGCGACCTGCCTCCGGAAAAGCTGGAACGATGATGATTCCATCTACGCAATCGTCAACTGCCTCGCTCAAGGTTTCAGGTTCAAGCGGAAAATGACCTCGCAAAGTTGAATCGGAACGAGAGACAAAGGCCAATCGTCGTCCATTCGCCGCATAAGTGGCGTTGGCAACAATCTCTTGGTTAACTCTCTTAGCGTCCTGTTCGTCCAAAGAACGCGAATTGGTCATGACGTAGACCGCCGGTGCTCCACTTGCAAACGCCCACTGAAAATCCTCCACATCCCATCGGGTAAGAACCGGAAGATCGGAGATCGCCTGGGTACCGGTAGGGTCGTCGTCCAAGACGATGAAGAACGGCTCGCTATCGGATTCTTTCGCCATTCTCTTGATATCTGCCGCACTGATCTGAGCGGGTTCGGGTAGAGCAGAATACAGTTCTTCTAAAGACTTCGCTGTCATAGATTCCTCGTTCTTTCGTTTTTCATCTCCACACCGCTGTGAGATGAAAGCTGGAGTGCTCACCACCACTCTAACAGACCTCAGAGGTCTAAGCTCTTATGGTCGCGTTCTCCCCACAGGCGCTAGCATGGAGGGGAATCATGTGAGGAGTGGAGATGGGGCGTCCAACACGTACACACGACGCGATTGAGGATATTTTGACCCGTATCAACAGCGGGGAATTCAAAGAAGGACACGCCCTACCGCCTGAAGCCGAACTCGCCAATCTGCTCAACGTCTCGCGCCCCACAATGCGCGAAGCGGTGACCATCTTGCGCGATCGTGGAGTTCTCGACGTCGTCCACGGCAATGGCACCTATGTGCGCCCGCATTGCCAATGGACAGACATGCCCACCCTCATCAATGCCCTATCTGGCACGATGTCCGCTCGCGACCTGGGATGTCGTCTGGTGGAGCTGCGCCGCATGTTAGAAGTGGGAGCGGCTGGCTTAGCAGCCATGCACCGCAGTCAAGATGATATAGATGCGATGAGAAGCATTCTTGATGATTTCAACCGCTATGAAGCCGCAGGCGATTTTGAAGCGGTCGCCCGTTGCGATATGGAATTCCACCACCGCATCTTGACCGCCTCATCCAATCCCTTCATCATTCCGATGCTCGATCCTCTTAATAAAGCTCTCCTGCGCTCACGAATCGACACCACCCTCGACCCTCAGGCACGCGCACGCGCACGTATCAGCCACGAGGCGATCCTCAAAGCCATCGCAGATAGAGATCCCGCCCAAGCGAAAGATCGTATGAGGGCACATATGTCCGAGACTCGCGAGGCGATCGAGACCCTCTAATAGAGGGCGAGACGTAGAGAAATCTATAGCTGACGAGGCGGACGTCCTCTTTTAGGAAGAGGCTTAGCCGATGATGGCATTCGCGAGGCATCACTCAAAGCTCTGCGAAGAATAATTTCGATCTGCGCGTTCACCGAGCGCAACTCGTCTGCCGCCCATTTCGCAGTAGCGTCATGGACAGCCGCATCCAGACGCAAGGCGACCTGCTTACGTCTGGATGTCGATGTTGGCTTATCGTCACTCACGAATAGAGAGATCCTGCATTGAGCACTGGAGTTGTACGCGATTCAGAACAGAGTACAACGAGAAGGTTGGAGACCATATGGGCTTTGCGCTCCTCATCCAACTCAACGACCGACTCTTTTTCGAGACGTTCAATAGCGGAATTAACCATGGTGACAGCACCCTCAACGATCTGTTCTCTAGCGCTGATAACGGCTGCTGCTTGCTGACGTTGCAACATCGCCTGGGCGATCTCGGGAGCATAGGAAAGCGCGGAGATGCGCACCTCGATGACCTTGACCCCTGCCAGGGCGACACGTTCTGCAACCTCATGAGCCAGTTCGTTCGACACCTCATCAGTCGATCCCAGCAAGGAGATATATCCGTCAGCCGAATCATAAGGATGGGATGTAGCGACATGGCGCAATGCCGCCTCAGATTGAGTGGCGACGAAATCATCATAGGATTCAACGGCGAAGAGAGCTTGAGCCGTCTCGGAAACCTGCCAGACGACGATCGCCGCGATATTGATCGGATTACCGTTCAAATCGTTAACTTTGATGATATTGGTCTCAAAATTACGCACTTTGATCGACAGTTTCTTGCCTGTTACCAGCGGAGGAACTAACACCAAACCCGTTGAACGCACCGTGCCGATATAGCGTCCAAGGAATTGGCAGACATATGTCTTGCCTGGCGGAATGATCCTTATCGATGTCACCATCATTACGAGGACAACGATAAGAAGAAAAGAACCAGCAGCATTTTCTGTCACAATCAGCAGACCGAGACATACAAGCACAGCCAATAGACCGATAAGAGCAATCCCACCAGAGAGATGCGGACAACGCTTCTCTGCGATATCGATCCCAGCGCCCTGGTGACCTACCGGCTCACCGAGAGGTGCAGCCATCTCTTCTTGAATTAGATTACTCATCATTCCTCCTAAAAGTGATATAAAAATGATATCACATTTTTTCTCTGTTCTTTGCCGCGCATATAAAAACGACCTACCCTTAACGGGTAGGTCGCACGAGACTATGTTACTGAGCGAGATAGTCAACCAAGTCGTCTATTCCTTGTCCAGTGAGAGCAGATATCTCAAAGATCTTGGCAACACCAGCCAATTGTAAGACCTGTCGGGTACGCTCAATCTGTTCTGGAGTGGCTGCATCAATCTGGGAAATCACACCGATGACCGGCTTAGTGAAATAGGAATTAAAACCGGGAGGCAAGCGCAAACGCTCATCATGGGCAGCTTGTAGAAAAGCGATCACATCGGCAGTAGCGGAATGCAATTGCAAGACATATTTAAAATGCCCCAGATCGAGATATTCCCCAGGGGTGTCGATGATATCGCCTTCGTCATAGACATATTGAGTCTTGTGATAGCCGATCTTGTCGTCATGGAGACGCTGCATCAAAGTCGTCTTGCCAGCTCCTGTCGAGCCGACCAGCATCATCTTCTTCACGCGATCAGCTCCGAGTCACCGGACATTCGGTGAATTTCAAAATACGCTGGAGAAAATCAACCACCGCTTTCAAGGCACGCTCCACATCGGCCAAGGTTCCCGTCAGCAAGACCGCTCCCGAGAAACGATCAACGAAACCGATCCGGACAGTGGCAGCTTTAGACGCCACATCAGCGGCAATAATCGCCGATTCAGAGGGTGTAAGGGTGAGAATACCAAGAGCACCATGACTATCGGCAGGCAGACCCAATTTGAGGAAGATATCCGGCTCAGGATTCGCCAAGACATGAGCCAATGTCACCTGTTTACCAGGGACAAACTCCTCGATAATACGTGTTTTCTCGTCTGATAGACCCTTGGCCTCTAATGCTGCATCCACGTTGACTCCCACAATGTCGAAAGGCGGTCTCACCCATTATCTCGTGGATGAGACCACCTGACGAATCAGCGAATATTGAGTTCACCAACCATCACGCAGCGACGGCGACGAGCGAAGCTACGCGGGCTGGTCAATCCTTCCCCAGTAGGACCGGCGATGGTAAATGTCGGGAAACCCTCACCGCCGATACCGATACCGTTATAGGACGGACCGTTCTTGACGAAGATCGTCGTTTGAATCTTACGTCCCATGCGGGTGAGATTGCGCACATCACGCGAATGCATGATCGCGGTATGGCGATTTCCGTGTTCCAATTCACATGCCAGATCAATCGCCTCATCCACATCCGATACGCGCACCATACCGAGAATCGGCATCATCAACTCGCACTGGACGAAGGGGTGATTTCGATCCACTTCACACACGATCAGACGGGTATCTGATGGAGCATTCACCCCGAGAGATTCCAAGATCTTCAAAGCGTGCTTACCCACCCATTCGGTCTTAGGTGCATGCTTATCAACATTGACGACCATATCGACGAGTTTGTCGATAATCGCTTGATCGGTGATCTGATAGGCGCCGTTCTTCACAAGATTGAACATGAGCAGATCGGCAATCGCGTCCACAGCGACAATCTCCTTTTCCGCTGTACACGGAAGATTATTGTCGAATGATGCACCGTTGACGATATCCGCAGCCGCCTTAGCGATGTCGGCAGTCTGATCGACAACCACCGGAGGGTTACCGGCACCAGCGCCGATGGCTTTCTTACCCGAACGTAAAACCGAATCGACAATGCCAGGACCACCCGTGGCGACCAACATGCGCACCTTCGGATGAGACATCATCGCATTGGTATTTTCAATGGATGGTTTCGCTACGGTGACGATGAGATTCTTAGGAGCTCCCGCCTGAGCGAGAACCTTATTGAGCTCACGGATCAGCCACAGCGAGATCTTCTGGGAACGAGGATGGGGGCTGAAAATCACAGAATTTCCAGCAGCTAACATACCGATCGCATTGCCGATAATCGTCTCGGTTGGATTGGTAGTCGGACAGATCGCACCGATCACTCCATAGGGAGAGTATTCAACGACGGTCAAACCATCATCGCCTGTCCAAGCATCAGTCGTCAGATCCTCTACACCAGGGCAATATTTCGCAATCTGATAATTCTTCAGATATTTATGCTCAGCATTACCCATACCCGATTCCTCTGCAGCCTGATCAGCCATATAGCGCAGAGTCTCTTCTTTTAGGCAAAAGTCACGAATCGCCTGAATGAAACGACGGCGATCGTTAAGCGAGCAATCCATATAGGACTGCCACGCCTTGTCCGCAGCATTGGCAGCATCATCCATACATTCAAAGACGCCGTTATCTCCCTCAGGAGACGACGCAACAGAGGGTGATTCTTCCGATAGCTTGCCCATCACTTGTTTTACAAGCTTTTCTACATATTCACTACTGATATCCATTTCAACGTCCTCGTTGTACGCTTCTTATAGCTGCTTCCACTACGTCAGTATCTTCCACAATCGATCCGCCAGAGATCCCAAGTCCGCCGACAACAACGCCGTCCACGAAGAGGGGAACTCCACCGCCGAAGAGAATGATCCGTCCGTTATTAGATGACTCGAATCCGGTCAGATGCCCATTCGCTTTCACCATTGCCAAACCTGCGCTGGTTGGAATCTTGAGCGAAAGAGCTGTAAAAGCCTTCCCTTGAGCCACATCTAAACTGCATAGCAAGGAATCGTCCATGCGATGCAAGGCGACGAGATTACCCCCTCGATCGCACACAGCGGCAACGATACGAAGACCACGCTCATCCGCCGCTTCTTCGGCTGCTTCCACTAGGCGTTTTGCCATGGCAAGGTCGAATGAATCGATAGCGTATTGCTCAGGGTAACCAGAGGGATCAAAGACCTCATCTCGATCTTCTTGACGCTCAAACTGTCGGAAATTATCCGTAACAGCAGCACGCACAATCTGTTCCAAACGTTCAGATGACATATTGGAAAGGTCATATCCCATCGTCAATCACCTCCTCGGCGGGATCGTCACGTCGATTGCTTTATCAGTCAAGCGTGGGCAAGATCTTCTCGACATCTGCATGTGGACGAGGGATCACGTGAGCAGCCGTCAGCTCACCGACGCGCTGAACAGCGGCAGAACCGGCGTCCACAGCGGCTTTCACTGCGCCGACATCGCCACGGATCATGACAGACACCAAACCAGAGCCAACCTGGCGATAGCCGATCAGCACCACATTGGCGGCTTTCGTCATGGCATCCGCGCCCTCAATGGCAGGTACCATGCCCTTTGTTTCCAGCATTCCTAAAGCTTCACTCATCATCGTTGTGCTCCTTTCATGTGTGAAGTTCTATGCTTGCGTACTCGAAAATCCAACAGTTTGGTTATTACGAACAAGATGTTCAATCGATTCATGCGGACGGGCGATGACATTGGTGGCATAAACACCGCATACTTGCGCAGCAACTTCCTTGGCTGCCGCGATAGCAGCATTCACATCGGAAACATCGCCGCATATCTTGACTGTCACCATGCCTCCACCCTTGCTGAGCTGATAGCCCACCAGCTCCACATTCGCCGCTTTACATGCCGCATCTGCAGCAGCAACGCCTGCCGCGAGGCTGATCGTCTCAATAGTTCCCAACGCTTGATTTGCCATCGTCCACCTCCTATCGTCTACTAAATATCATTTACCTAAAGCTTCTTGCGGAACTACCCGTAAAGGCATACGTTTCACCAGGCGGGCAGCATTACCACCGATCGTCCGATCAGCTTGAGCTGATGTAGCGAACCAATAGGCCATATAAGGTCGTTCTTGCGGAAGTTTTTCTGTCGTCACCACCACATAGTCCAAAGCGATACCGATTCCCACATCGAGAATCGCCTCTTGAGCTGCGCGATGGGCCAAGACCAGCGGATTGATCTGCTCAAGTTCGACAACGCGCGCCGGTACTCCCTCTTCTTCAATGCCGAGCAATAGATCACCCAGACGTCGTCGATCATAGCCTTCGCTGAGAGCAATGACGATAGAGGGACGATTGGACGATGACGGACTCATCTGCCCTCCTCATAGGACAGAACAAGCCCTGTAGCGACGGCATTACGAGGCCCTTCACAGCCTCGAATATTGGCTCTGCCGGCAACGACTTTATATTCAGCTAATGCGCTGGTGATCATCTGAGGAATCTCAAAGTCTAAGGCTGAACCGCCAACAAGAACGACGAATTCAATATCGCGAACATTCTTTGTAGGAGAAACGCTGCGCAAAGCCCTGAGCGCATTGGTGACAAAGACTCTCTCTTTTGCCTGGCGGCGCACAGTACGGATGAATTCCAAAGAGCGATCGATCTCTAAAGGAATCATTCCCTCAGGGTGCAAGATGACCGTGCGTGCAAAGATATGGGGCGGGAGAGGCTCATCGAAGAATTCCGCCGATCCATCTTCGTGACGGATATGGAAGAGAGTCTCCACCTTCGCCAAGGGATATTTTTTGATGTCCTCTGCCAGATTCTCGTCTTCGATACCCAACTCTCGCTGAATGATGAGCGTCACCATATTGCCAGCGCCCGCTAGATGAATAGAGCGTATCGAACCATCTCGATGCATGATCGAGGCGTCAGTTGATCCAGCGCCCATATCGAGAATCGCAATGGGAGCAGACGTTCCTGGAGTCGTCAACGCCCCCATGATCGCCATGTCGGCTTCGACTCCACCGACTTCAACTGGAATATTGATTTCTTTATGGATACCTTCTGCGATCTGCTGCATTTGCAAGCGATCGGCTTTGACCATCACAGCGATACCGACAGCCGACTCCAAAGCGAATTCATTCGCAATACCTCCCGTTACCTTCTGAGGCACTTGGGTATCGACGGCAAGAAGATCGGTGATCTTAATCTGCTTGGGATTCTGATTGGTCAAATTCCCCATGACGACACGGACGTTTTCCATCATGCCGCCAGCATTCGTCCCAGCTTCAGCAGTGATATCGGCAATACTATCGAGACTTCCCAAAGCATCGTTGATCGCCGAGGCTCCATCGTCAACATCGACAGTCGCCGAGCGCAGATCAGAATGGAAAGTCAGATGTCCTGCCGGGATTCTGCGTTCCTCAACGCTGCCCGCTGGAGTTTTGATGACCACTCCCGAGCGATTGCCCACAAGGGAGCGGGCAAGAGGGACAACACTTTTCGTATCTTCAGCACTCAGATTGAAAAGGGTGGCGATACCGAATGGATTGGATAGCGTTTCGATAATCCGTCCAGCTTCAGCAACCTCAATCGCTGCGAGCATACCGATCGGAACTTTTTCAATCAGACGAACTTCATCGACAATAGGAATCTTGTTATTCAGGCGGTTATTCACCAAAACGCCATCATCGCGTTGAAGGATCGCGCCAGAGACCCTCACACGGGAAGAAACGGCGTTGATACGTTCAGCAATCGATTCAAAATCATATGATTCATCGGCGACGACAATATATGTCTGCTCGCCTCCCGCCGATTCCAAATCTGCCAAGTTGACGGTGATTCCCACACCAATTCCCACACCGCCAGGGGTGGAAGGGTTGTGACCGATCATCGTTGAATCGGTGATGATCGTCTCGGTGATGGTCTCCATCGCCACATCCCCGATAACAGGGGCAGCTTCATTGATCCTGATGAGGCTCAAGTCATCAATTGTGCAGCCCGCCGCCTTTACGGCGTCGCTAAGAGCATGGAAAATACCTTGAATATTCTGTGATGTCCCCTTAATACCCGTCGTGGGAATCAAGGCCGAACTTTTGAATACGCTCTGCCCGCTCGAAATATCGGCTAAGGCCACCTCTGTGGAGGCATTACCGATGTCGATGCCTGCGATCAGCTTCATCGCTCACCTCATCATCTCGCTGTCCACTTCCCGGGTTTCCAGGAGCCACCTGGAAACCCGGGAAAGATCAATCAGTGCTTGGCCGTTCAGTCGTCTTCGCGCTTGAGGCGTCCACGCTTCTCGTAAACCTCAGCCGCTTCACGAATGAAAGCCGCGTTCTGTACGCATCCGTACTTGGTTTCGAGTTCATCAGCCAAGTCAAGCAATTCCTGCTTGGACTTACGATAGGGACGCAAGGCATCGTATGCAGCCAAGAGCTCATCATCGGGAACCTTGACCAACTCAGATGCACGACGCATATTGGCAGCCAACTGAGGACGGTTCACCGAATCGGCAACCTGGGCTTGCAATTCCAACGTCTCCGGAGAAATACGGAAATCGTCAGCTGTCAGCTCGCCGCTGAGAACCTTAGCCAATGTGAAATCGGACAGAACCTTTCCGGTGACCGACTTGATCCTCTCGGGGATCTTATCGCTCAGCGGATATTGGGCAGCGGTAACCGTGCTACCCGAAGCTGCAGGAGCAGCGCTCGGAGCCGTGCTGGTCGGAGCATCGTCATTGAGACGCTGCATGACCTCAGCCATGATCTTCTTGATGACATCTTCTTGATTCATCGTTACCTCTCAACGAAATTCGATCTTGAGCTCGACCGGACGGGAATTCAAGTCAACCAATTGGGTTTCCTTGTTATGCATAAGCGCCGCCACTGCCTGATAGCGAGGACGAGCCATCTGGTCATTGCGCACCGGCACTGGATCAGGCGATTCACCCTTGGCATAGCGAGCTGCATTCTTGCCGATCGCACGGAAGGTCTCACGATCCAACAGAGGTGCCTGCGGGAAGAGCTCGAGGTTCGACAAAGGTGCGAGATCGCGCTGATGAATAACGGTTGTACCGCGGGCGATAACACCGATACCGATACCGGATCCCGACAACTTCGCGGCTGCGTGAGCGACGAAAGCAACATCAGCAGTATGCCCGACACGGACGAAGCGGAAACTCAAACCTTCCTCTTCAATACCTGCCATGATTTCGCGCACGACATCGGCATGGGGAATATCGACGATGGTCTCGGTCTGTCCGCGATAGAAATTCGGAGAGATACCGACGACGACTTCCTTAGGATTCGTCCCCTTCTTCGCTGTAGCGATCTCATCGATACGCATATTTCCCGCTGTCGGAGTGGGTTTCGCAGCAGGGGCGGATGAGGTGTCGGCAAGAACCGACTGCATAGCTTCACGGATGAGCTGTGCCAGTTGTGTTTGGTCAATAGCCATGTCGATCACCTAGATACTTTCGGGAGAGATCGCGTGACGGATATTGCTGATCTGATCCCAACGCTCATCAGAGATCTGATAACCGGTCTTGGGACCTGCATAGTCATTGGGAACGTTCACCGCCGACAAGACGTTGAAGTCCTTATCGAAGATCGCCGCTGTGTGCAGATAATCACCGGCAACACGTTCTTTAAGGAGTCGGAATAGCGACTCTGCAACGTCTTCATAACCAGTCTTGGCAAGGGCTTTCACCACGTCAATACCGGTTATCTTGCGACGAAGCATATCTTCACATGCCTTGATGTCTTCTGCCTGGTTACGCTTGGGCATATCTTCGCTACCGCGAGCGTAGGTGGCAGCCTCAACCTCTTCATCTGTGATCTCGGTCAGACCCAGTTCACGGAAGACAGCTTGCAAAGCCTTTGCTGCCTTATTGCGCACTTTGACGACCTCTTCCTCGGTGACCGGCTGCAGACCGCCGTCCAACTTGAGATCTCGCTGGATGATATTCCAGTCATCGAAGTCATCAGCATCCCAGTTCGATCCTGCGAAGACGTTGTCATAGTTGGGTGTTGCGGAGTAACCCGAGCACAGATAGTCAGTACCTGGAATGAACTGCATGAGGGAACGGGCGACGCGACGCAGATCGGAATGGGTAAACGTCTGGTCATTGGACGATGCACACTCAAGGTCGAGAGCCGAAGCGATGAGGTTTTCACCCAAGACAGCGCGAATACCACCGCGTACAGCGGCGGGAACACCGATACACGAGACGGAACCATTCTGAGTGCCCTGAGAACCGGCAGCTTTGGTCATGAAAAGGCATCGAGCCTCAAGGTAGAGCATCGACTTACCTTCGGCATAACCCATCTGCACCTCGGAGCCTGTACCGGAAGTGAAGCGCATCTTCATACCGCGCGAGGCGTAGCAGGATGCGAGGAATGCCTTCGACCACGGGGTATCGTCGCCATCCATGAAGACGGGCTCGGTACCGTAGACCGACACGGTTTCAGCATAGGCGGACAGACCGCGCATACCGAGCATCAACTCGGTGGCCTCTTCCGAAGAGCACTGCGTCAAGATACCGGGGCGTCCCACCTGAGAGCCGATGAGCAAGCTCATCGCGTTATAGGGGGCATAGCGAGCCACACCCATGGTGGTCTCTTCCTCGGCGAAACCGCGCAGACCGCCTTCAGCAGCATCGGCAGCCATCTGGACGGGATTGTCACGGATATTGGTCACGTGAGCCTGATTCGCCGGGATCTTGCGAGCGCGCATCTTCGTCAACGCCATCATCATTTCCAAGACGTTCATCTGATTGACGACGTCGGTGATCTTGGCGGGAGTCATCGCACGGCATAATTCCACGCATTCAGCACGGGGCACGCGGAAATCGACGAGTTTGCGTGCCAGCTCAACGCTGTCCATCGCGAGGACTTTTTCTGCGGTATCGAGTTTAATACCGTAGTCAGCGATGAAAGTATCGAGCATGTCGAACTCGGCGCGCGGCTTAGAGTCAAGCTCGGTCACTTTCCCGTTGACGATCTTGATTGACGGCTTTGGATCACCAGGAGCTGCAACGGCGACCAAACCCACCTCAGGCCATTCAGTGACGAAGCCGTCCTTGTTGACTGGACGCTCGTCAAGGGCTTCAAAACGTTTTGATCTCACGACTTCTCCTCACTCAGATATAGGGCTCAAAGTCGGTCTTGGGCTCATCTCCCATGGTGCGCAACAGATCGACACCAACCTGACGAGCAGCTCGAATGGCTTGACGCACCGCACCTGAATCTCCGGTGTAGAAGCCGATGACCTCATTGGAGAAGCTGGTTCCAGAGCTGGGGGAAGCGTAGCCGATCAAATCGACATTGGCTGCCTTAACGGCGGTATCTTGCATGACCACACCGATAGCTGCGGGAGCGCCAACAGCGATACCGAAAGCCTTGCCGATAGGAGCGCCGAAAGCACGGTTGAGAGCGCCTGCTGCGCGAGCAGTGTACTGCAATTCAATATGGCCAGCGGCATTGGCATAGACGTCGCCAAAGGTACGCTCGAGATCTTCTAGAGCGATTTCAACTGCACGACGGGTATCGGAAACGTCTTCTGCTCCGAAGACGATCAAGTTACCGTGTCCAGCTCCACCTTGGGTGTCGCGCGGAAGCTCAATGGAGACGATTTCACAGTTGGTTGCTTTAATCGCTTCATCTGCCGCAAAGATATGCGGTCCAGCTCCGGTACGTCCACCGAGAATACCGATGGAACGGAAACGACGATCGATCTTCATATATTCATGAAGAGTCTGATCGACATTGGGGATGACCAAACCGATCGTATCTCCGATTGGATTAGTTCCCACAAACTCCGGCATCGCCGGCACATAGGAGGGGGACGGGGAGGCGGTCGGTGTCGAGGTAGATGCGGAATTTCCTTCAATCTTCCTCATGACTTCAGCCATGACCCGGTCAAAGATTTCTTCTGTCGCCATAATTTGACCCTGTTCTCATCAACACTGATTGGCTCCTCACAGGATTGAGCACACAGAAAGGGTTAACGGCACATGGGTACGACCTGAGCCGACGCTCCACGTAACGTTCAGCCCCTCTCAGGCGAGATTGACATCTATCACGCCTGGGTTTCCCCATGGCTCCTCAGCGATAACAGACGACAAGCTGGATTCCGAAGAATCCCTCTCTCCTGATGAAGTGATTCTATTTCACGTCATGAATTGCCTCATGTCACCTGTTGAGGCCCTCTCTGAGGTCATCCGTATCTATATGAGCGCAACCTGTATAACTGAACAGAAGTTGTGGCTATTTGTGTAACTATCATTCGATAGTCTGATATGACATCTGGCACAATGGGACTAAAGAGGTCTATCTGCGTGGGCCAATCGCTATACGGATCGACTCAGATTCCTTGCGGACGCAGATCGACCGGCGGGCACACCAAAGGAGCACAGATGTCCGACCCCACCACGACTCCGACGACACGTGGAGTCGCCACACCTCATGCCCCTCTCGGCATAGAGATTCATCAGCTGATCGATCTTGAGCGCCTTCAACGCATTCAGGATCGCTTCGCCCAGGCGACAGGATTGGCGCTCATCACTGTCGATTGCCAAGGGGTTCCGATCACCAAACCCAGCTCTTTTACCTCTTTCTGCCAGATCATGCGCACCCACCCCGAGCGGCGCCAACGCTGCTTCGCATGCGACGCTCATGGAGGATTGCAAGCCGCCATCAATCAAGATGCCTATATCTATCAATGCCATGCCGGTCTTGTGGACTTCTCAGTTCCGATCATGTTGGGGAAGCAGTATCTCGGCGCTATCCTCTGCGGACAGATTCAACCCAGCGATGGCGAGGAGAAACTCGACCGCCTCATGCCAGACGACCAGACATGGCAGTCCATCCCTGAACTGGTCGAAGTGCGAGACCAGGTCAAGACGGCAAGCTATGACAAAATCGTCTCGGCAGCCGCCACTCTTTTTGAGCTGACAAGCTATTTAGTTGAGCATGAATATCTCAACTCCCTCTCGTCTTCTCAGACGCAAGTTCCCACCCACTCCGATAGTCGCGTGGACGAATCGATTCTTGAAGAATCCCGTCAATTTCCCCCTCATCCCCGTAGACGCGACGCCCGCGCTCTCGATATAGAGACCATCACCTTGGCGCTAGATCGCAATGATCTGCCCGCTGCCGTTGCCAGTTTGCGCAAAAGCATCGCTATCTTCAATGAGGATCGAGGCCAGCTGATTGGACGGATGAGATTAGCCACGATCGAGCAGGAAATCTTGATGATTGCCTACGATATTTCACGTTCGATCGGCGAAAAAGTTTCACAAGCCGTCTCCGCCCATCGACAGAATCATCCCAGCCAGATCAGTCGCTACGAAGTAGGTCTCTATCTCGAATCGCTGATTTTCACCATTCACGATGCTTTGATCGCAGATCGCCCGCGCGAGACCAGACGCATTCAGGATCTACTCAACCAGATGGAAAAAGATCTGCTCTCCTTGCTCACCGCCCAATCCGCAGCGTCCTATCTATGCGTCTCCAGCAGCTATCTATCGAAAGCATTTAGAGCCGCTACCGGCACCAATTACATCAACTATGTGACGGCTAAGCGCATCGAAAAGGCTCAGTGGATGCTCGAGACAACCGATCTTCCGATCGGAGCGATTGCGCGTCGTTTACAATTCCAACCGATCAATTACTTCACACGCGCTTTCAAGAAATATACCGGACAAACCCCTAGCCAATACCGAATTATGTGCAAGAAAAAAGGGTGATTACCCCATTGCCATATCACGAAAACGCGAATAATGCCCCTGGAAGGAAACGGGTATCGTGCGCGTTTCCCCATTGCGGTGTTTGGCGACGATGATATCCGCCTCTCCTGGGCGATTCTCCTTGTTGTAATAATCGTCGCGATGCAAAAGAATGACGATATCGGCATCTTGTTCCAGCGATCCGGATTCACGTAGATCGGAAAGCATCGGCTTCTTATCATTACGGGATTCAGGTCCGCGGTTGAGCTGGCTCAAGGCCACGACCGGAATATCGAGCTCTTTCGCCAAGAGTTTGATCTGACGGGAGAATTCACTGACTTCCAATTGGCGCGATTCAACCTTCTTACCGGAAGTCATGAGCTGCATATAGTCGATGATGACCATCTGCAGATTTTCGCGCTGTTTCAAACGTCTGGCTTTAGCCCTAATCTCCATCATCGTCAGATTGGGAGAATCGTCGATATAGAGGGGTGACTGGCTCATCCGTCCAGAATATTTGACCACTCTCTTCCAATCGTCTTCACTCATCTTCCCAGTGCGAATATGGCTCAACATCACCTTCGCTTCAGCCGAGAGCAACTTCATAACGATTTCAGTTTGACTCATCTCCAAACTGAAAAAAGCCGTTGTCATCTCGTTTTCTATGGCGGCTGAACGGGCGAAATCGAGAGCGAGTGTCGATTTACCAATACCGGGACGAGCGGCGATGATCACCATCTGCCCACCGTGTAAACCATTGGTCAAGGCATCTAACTCGGAAATTCCTGTGGGAACTCCAGACATTCCAGCAGGGTTATTCGAGATCGCTTCGATCTCATCGATCGTCGGTTGCATCAACTCGCCAAGAGGGCGGTAATCCTCGCTCGTCGCCCCTTCGGAGACTCGATAGATCACCTGCTGAGCTTGATCGACGATAGAAGAGATTTCCCCTTGTCCGCGATATGCCATCTGGGCGATCCGCGTAGAGGCATCGATGAGGCGTCTCAAAACGGCTTTGTCATGGACGATTTGGGCGTAATAACCGGCATTTGCCACCACCGAGATAGAGGTCAACAGATCAGCAAAGTAATTCCGATCCACTGTGGCAGAGGTCTGTCCATTTCGTTCCAATTCATTGGGAACGGTCAAGGCATCAGCAGGTTCTCCCCTGCTGTAAAGGTCGATGATCGTCTGATAGATCATCTCATGTTCTGGGCGATAGAAATCCTCAGCGCGGACGACCTCGATAACGTCGGCGATCGCATCTTTGCTGTGCAACATCGCTCCGAGGACAGCCTGTTCAGCGGCATAGTCTTGAGGAGGTGTGGTCTCCAGGACGGATCGAATAGCCGGATCGATATTCTGCCCGGCTAGGTTATAGGGTTGCGAGGTCATGGATTCTCCTCCCGTCTTGTTCATCCCCCAGGCGCGGTAGCGTATCAAAAAGTTATCCACAAGTGCTGTGGATAAGCGAATATCCCATGTGGGTAAGCCCATAAATCTAGTGGATGATTCATCTCCACCCGACAAGAAAGAGGCTTGAACCCATGGAAAATACCTTGAAAACATCCACTTATAGAAATCTTTTTCGCTGTCGAAAATCCACAGAGACTGTGGAAAGAAAAACTTCTCAACTCTCATGCCATAGCATTGACCCTCCACAGAAATACTGCGTTATCCACATCGCATCTCCTTTTGAGAATAATACCCCATAGGGGTATGCTCGCCCTATGAGCGATAGCTTTCTCACTCTTCATGACGAAAATCATGCAGACGATATCCCAGACGAACCCTGCTGTTCTAGCGATCACCGCCACGGTTATCTCGAAGACAAAAAAGGGTATCAGCGTCGACTGCGCCGCATTGAAGGGCAAGTAAGAGGGATTCAAAAAATGATCGATGACGAGAAGTACTGCATCGATATCCTCACCCAAATCTCAGCGACCACACGAGCCCTCCAATCGGTAGCGCTTGGCCTTTTGGACGAACATCTGAGATCGTGCGTCGTCCAGGCTGCCCGTCGAGGAGACGAACAGGCTAACGCCATCTTGACAGAAGCCCATGATGCTATCGCTCGCATGATGCGCATGTAACACACGATAGAAAGGAATGCCATGGAAACCCGCTATACCATCTCAGGAATGACCTGCCAGCACTGCGTCAATCACGTTACCGAAGAGGTATCCTCCCTAGATGCAGTCACATCGGTTCACGTCAGCCTTCCCGGTTCAATGACCATCGTCAGCGATCAAGAGATCGATTTTGATTCAATCCAACAAGCTGTCCACGAGGCAGGCGACTATGAGGTGACTCGCATCTGATGACCAGGCGCGAAATATCCGATCAGACGGAAGAAAGAGTCGAACTCGACGTCTATGGGATGACCTGCGCTTCATGCGCGGCGCGGATTCAAAAGAAACTCAACCGCCACGACGGCATTGAAGCCAGCGTCAACTACGCCACTCAAAAAGCCCATATCCTTGCCCCCACGTGGCAGACAGAAGATCTGATCGAGATCATTCGCAACGCTGGATATGACGCCCACATTCCACAGCCTGTCCACGAGACGATAGACCCCAGCCAAAGATATAAAAGGCGCCTTATCGTCTGCGCCACCCTCGCCCTTCCAGTAATCGTCACAGCGATGATTACTTCGGCTCAATTTCCTGGCTGGCAGTGGGTTTCATGGATCCTAGCTACACCCGTTGTCACCTGGGGAGCGTTACCTTTCCACCGTGCGACATGGATAAACGCCCGCCATAGAACCACGACCATGGATACCCTGATCTCTTTAGGGACATCAGCAGCTTATCTGTGGTCTACGATCTGCCTTTTCTTCGGCGAAGCTGGACACATTAGGATGCGTCATGAATGGACCTTTTCCCTCACTCATGACCATCATCTCTCCTCGGTCTATTTTGAAGCCTGTGTAGGCATCATCGTCTTTACCCTCTTGGGACGTTTCATCGAATCCAGATCGCGCAGCGACGCGGCAGCAGCTTTGAAAGCTCTTGCCGAGGTGGGAGCGAAGTCCGTGACTGTCGTCCGCGATGGCCACCAGCAACACATCCCCATAGAATCGTTACGTATAGACGATGTTTTTATCGTCTTACCCGGTCAAAAGATCGCCACAGACGGAGTGGTTGTCCAAGGACAATCCGCTGTCGATAACTCGATCATCACAGGAGAATCCCTCCCTGTAGAGGTAGGCGAAGGGGATCAGGTAGTCGGCGCTTCTCTCAATACCTATGGACATCTACTCGTTCGCGCACGTGCAATTGGAGCCGATACTCAACTGGCTCAGATCTCTCGCCTTGTCGAGCGAGCGCAACAAGAGAAATCCCGTTCTCAAGCTCTTGCCGATAGCATCTCGTCTATCTTCGTCCCTGGAGTTATCGCTCTTTCCGTATTCACCTGCCTGATATGGGTTCTCAGCAGCCACGATGTCACCTTCGCCATCACCGCTGCCGTAACCGTCCTTATCATCTCATGTCCATGTGCTCTCGGTTTGGCGACACCCACTGCCATCCTGGCGGGCTCGCTGCGCGGATCTCGTCTAGGAATCATCATCCGCGGACCTCAAGCCTTAGAAGACGCTCACCGAATCCAAACGATCGCCATGGACAAGACGGGAACGATCACGACAGGCGAGATGAATGTCAGCGAGATCATCTGCTCTCAAGACAGCGATCGCGAAGAATTGTTGCGCTATGCATGCGCTCTCGAATCCCACTCAGACCATCCGATTGCTAAAGCGATCACCCGCTATTGCTCCAGCCACGATATCGAGCCAGTCCAGATATCGTCCTTCACCAATCTTCCTGGACGGGGAGTACAAGCCCTATGCGATGGATATCATCTCACCGCCGGAGGCGAATCTCTACTTTCCTCCATGGGCTATGAGATCCCCCCATATCTGAGCGAACGAGTTGATAAAGCCAATGAGAGCGGGGCTTCTGTGGTCTATATCGCTCGAGAGAAGATCGATAGTGGAAGAAAAAAGGTGATCGGCGCTCTCATGGTGCGCGATGAGGTTGCCGAGGGCTCCATTGAAGCGATCAAGCGTCTGCAGGCGATGGATATCGAACCGGTCATGATGACAGGAGATAATGACCGTGTCGCTCGCTATATCGCTGGACAGGTTGGTATCTCTCAGGTCTATTCGCAGGTATTACCCCACGATAAATTCTCGATCATCTCCTCTCTACAAGGAAAAGATCACGTGCCGGTAGCGATGATCGGCGATGGAGTCAACGATGCAGCGGCTTTATCCCAAGCGGACTTAGGTATCGCCATGGGGACGGGAAGTGATGCAGCAATTGCATCGTCCGATTTAACCTTGATGCGCCATGATCTTCGTCTGGCAGCTGACGCGATCGCTCTTTCCCGTCGCATACGCTCCACCATTCGAATGAATCTATTTTGGGCTTTCGCCTATAACATCTGCGCAATTCCCATCGCAGCCTTCGGATATCTCACCCCCATGCTGGCAGGTGCCGCCATGGCATTTTCCAGCCTCTTCGTGGTGAGCAATTCCTGGCGTCTACGATCTTGGACGCCTTAAAGAAAGACAGTGAGGGGAGATTGCTCCCCTCACCAACGATTTAGAGCACGTCGCGAAGTTCGCATACGAAGATCAATGCCGCATCCGGAGGGATCGCACCGGGGAATCCGCGCTTACCATAGGCCAGGTCAGAAGGAATGATGAGCTTGCGTCGTCCGCCGACTTTCATACCGATAACGCCTTCATCCCATCCCTTGATGACCTGTCCGACGCCCAAAGTGAATTGAAGAGGTTCACCACGGTTATAGGAGGCATCGAATTCCTCACCGGAATCGTAAAAGACTCCGACATAATCGACTGAAATCAGCGAACCTCTCGTCGCTTCCTTTCCATCACCGACCACCTCATCGACGATGACAAGCTCGGTGGGAGGAGGTCCGTCTACACGTTCAACTACAGGTTTTTCACTCATGAGAAAACCCTAGCCGACCCACCTAAAGGTCGCTAGATTGTCCGCGCTGATTCCTCCTTTTGAGCCTTATCCCCTCCTGCTTCAGCTGAGCTGATGCCAAAGCCTCAATCACCAGGTGATCCCTAGCGCGCCACCTGCCCACAGGATCGGACGAGATTTGCGCCAATGTGCTCATCGGCAAGTGGGCAAGCCCCCTCAAGGCGATCAGATCAAGATCTGGCTGTTCGTCCACGAATCTCACAAGAGCTCGCGATTCTTTTATAAAACGATAACGGCGTGGCAACCAGATCGCGATGACCAAAGCGACCGGTATAACGGCGACAAGGATTGCAGCTATCCACGATGTCCGCTCGATTGCCACCACATAGCGATCAGCAGCCTCGGACATAGCGATCAGACTGTGATGGGTATTGCTAAGAAGACCTGCAAGACGCTGTCCGAGAAGAGGGAGCTGTCCGATCTCTTGTGCAGAATGGGTGAAATCTTCAGCGAGATCGCCACTTGACTCACTCAAAGAGCGAAAGGGAGCGGCGCAGGCGACGATATATCGATAGACCACACGCGCGATCAGACACCAGATGAGAACCCATAGAGCTACGAAGATATCCGAGAGGAATTGACGACAAAAGATCGATGACTTTCTCGCATAGATGGCCATGACGGCAGCCTAACGGTATTTTTTAGAGGAGCGGTTCTTCTTCGTCTTCCTAGGAACCCACTCGTCATCTCGACGCCTGCGTTTTGCTCCCGATTCTGCGAATTTCTCAGCCCTGCGCGCTTTTCGATTCTTCGGACGTTCAATCTCACTGCGGGTCTTATCCGCTCTGACAGGGTGACGGTCATCGCTGTGACGCTCCCTTCTCCACGGGCGCAGACGGATCAATCGTCCAGCGATTTTTGTACCTTTCAGCGATTCAAGAACAGTCTCGTCTAGATCGGTCGGCAATTGAATAACGCTGTAATCGCTGTGAATATCGATACGTCCACATTCATTGCGATTCAATCCTCCCTCATTGACCAAAGCGCCAACGATCTGAGCTGGACGGACTCTATTGCGATGCCCGATATCCAATCGCCACCAGGACCAATCGTCGAGACTATCCTCACGCTGGGCGCGCTTCGACTTTTTCGACCAATCGTCACGATCAGCGTCGAGCAATAAAGGCTTACCCCCGTGGGCCATAACTGCCAAAGCAGCAGCGACAGATATCGCTGAATCGGATTCATGAGCCTCGAGATATCCCTGCACCAAATCGATAAATTGATCAATTTGATCGGATTGCAACGCCGATGCAATCTGCTCATTGAACGAGTTCACCCTGTGAGCATTGACCTCTCCAGCGGTGGGGACATGCATTTCAGTCATCGGTTGACGAGTGGCCTTTTCAATCCAGGCTAGGCGTCTCTTCTCTTTAGGCGTGATGAACGAAATCGCCTCTCCACTACGCCCCGCGCGTCCAGTACGTCCAATGCGATGGACATAGGATTCCCCATCGTGAGCGATATCGTAGTTGATGACATGCGTGATGCGCTCGATATCGATTCCGCGCGCAGCCACATCGGTCGCCACCACGATATCGATCATTTTCTTCTTCATCTGTTCGATGGTGCGTTCCCGAGCTAATTGAGGCATATCCCCATTGATCGCAGCCGCCTTAAAACCGCGCTTAACAAGGGATTCTGCCAGATCTTCAGTGGAGGCTTTCGTCTTACAAAAAACGATCATCGCATCGTGGTCTTCCACCTCGATGATACGGGCAAGAGCTTCCAATTTCCTCGCATGGGGAACGGTGACGAAACGCTGATTCGTTGTGGACGGGGTGGCGGTCGACGCCTTCACCGAGATACGGATCGGATCTTTCAAGTAGGTATCGGCAAGATGGCGGATCGACTTCGGCATGGTGGCAGAGAATAAAGCCATCTGCTTTTCATCGGGAGTGGCGGCCAAGATAGTCTCGACTTCCTGCTGGAATCCCATCGTCAACATCTCGTCCGCTTCATCTAAAACGACGAGCTTGAGACGAGACAGATCAAGTGAACCACGTTCAATATGATCGATGATACGTCCGGGCGTCCCCACGACGATATGGGCGCCGCGCTTCAATTTCGCCAATTGAGGCCCGTAGGGAGAACCTCCATAGACAGTGACGATCGTAATGTCCATCTTGGTAGCAAATGAACTGATCGAGGCGGAATCCTGCATCGCCAACTCCCGAGTAGGAGCCAAAACGAGCGCTTGAGGATAGGCGTCATAGTCAAGACGAGCTAAGGCGGGAATACCGAAGGCCGCTGTCTTACCTGTGCCCGTTTGAGCTAGACCAAGCACATCGCGTCCGCTGAGCAAAGCAGGGATAGCCTGCTGTTGAATGGGGGTGGGAGTGGTAAATCCACACTCTACAATCGCGTCAGTAATCACAGAGGGAAGATCGAAATCAAATGAGGCTTGGGAGATCTCGCCACTATCAAGGGCATCACAGGACGTGGAATCAGGCACCGCCTCAGCATAGACGAGATGAGTCCAGATATCAGCCTAGATATCCAACAATTATGCAACCGTTATCGTCCAAGCCACTGCAAGATCATTGCGATACGCTCATCAACGTGAGCCACTTCGCATTGAGCGAGGGCAGGTCCACCGCATTGACGCCTCAGATCAGCATGGACGTGGCTGTGCGGGCGGCCTGAGATCCTAGCGTATTGAGATACCAAAGAATTGAGACGTTTACGCTTGTCAGCAAGCTGCCGATAGAGAATTTCTTCTCGCGGAATTCTCTCTTTACGGTCGCGCCTTTCCTGGCGTCTCATCTGTCGCCTCTGGCGCTCTGCCAGCAAGGAGGGAAGCTGAGCGGCATCGACCATACCAGGTAAAGCCAGATAGTCCGCTTCATCTTGGGAATGCGGTTCAGCTACCAAACCATAATCCTGGGAATCAAAAAGGGCATGATCAAAAACAGCATTTGATTCGACAAGTTCAAAACTTCCCTCATCGACAGAAGGGGTCGTTCGTTCTTGTTGAGCCTGTCTCAATAAGACTTCTTCTTCACTCCACAGATCCTCACTATCCCTCTTTTTTCCAATGACGTGATCCCTCTGCTTTTCCAAAGCGGCAGCATGAGCCAAGATCACCGGCACATTGGGGACAAAGACAGTCGCCAACTCGCCGCGTCTGCGGGTGCGCACAAAACGTCCCACCGCCTGGGCGAAAAATAATGGGGTTTGAGTTGCTGTCGCATAGACACCAACCATTAATCTCGGGATATCCACCCCTTCTGAGACCATTCGGACGGCAACCATCCACCTTTGCTGACCAGCAGAAAAAGAGTCGATCTTTAAGGAAGCTTTTTGATCGTCCGATAGGACGACGACGGGTTTTTCCCCGCTGATCTTCTCCAAAAGGCGAGCATAGGATCGCGCCTGAGATTGATTGGATGCGATCACCAATCCTCCCGCATCGGGAATATGTCGCCGCACCTCATTAAGGCGTAGATCGGCGGCTTGAAGAACGGCGTTGATCCATTGTCCGTGGGGATCGAGAGCGGTACGCCATGCCTGAGAGGTGAGATCTTTCGGCAGAGGTTCTCCTAAATCGCATGCCAGCTCATCTCCGGCTTTCGTCTTCCATCGCATCGGCCCGCCATAGGACATGAAGAGAACTGGACGCACGACATGATCGGATAGGGCGTCCGCATAGGTATAGGAATAATCTGGACGCGATTGCTTCACTCCCCCGTCCAAGATCTCATAGGAGATAAAAGGGATCGGATTATCATCGCTACGGAAAGGAGTCCCTGTCAGGGCAAGACGCCGCGTGGCGAGTTCAAATGCTTCTAGAACTGCTTCTCCCCAGCTAAGAGCGTCTCCTGCATGATGGATCTCATCAAAGATCACCAAAGTCCTAAAATTTTGCACCCAGCCTGCGTAATGCCATACCTTCGCCGCCACCCCGGCATAGGTGACCGCTAGACCGTCATAACTTCGAGCTCGTCCGTTTCTGCTATGTCCACCAAGACCAGGATCGAGATGGATTCCCACTCTGGCTGCCGCTTCTGCCCACTGCACTTTGAGATGTTCGGTAGGACAGACGACGATCACCTTCTCAACAGTGCGATTCGCAAGCAATTCCCCTGCGATACGCAAAGCGAAAGTTGTCTTGCCCGCTCCAGGTGTGGCGACTGCAAGAAAATCGCGTGGCTGGTCTCGTTGGTACTGTTCGAGAGCGGCTAGCTGCCACGCTCGCAATTTAGCAGCCGTACCCCACGGAGCGCGTTGAGGGAAAGCCGGTGAGAGCTGTTCGATCGCCGATTGACTCACCGGTTTTCCCCCAACATTTCACAGACAACAAGGAACCCCAGACTACCTGAGATCGTCCAATGCTGAAAGGAGATGTTCAGCGTTTACTCAAAGCCAATCGGATAGCGATGACGCCAAGAGAAGCGATCTGGATGGCAGCCAAGCAATAACTGGCAAGCAGTGTCCCTATAGTGACAGGCACGCTTCCACCGTCAGCGCTGATAGAGAAAACTTTGAAATCATAGAAGGCGTTGACGATCAAGCTGATGGTAAGAAATCCTCCCGCAATCCACGCCGCCTTGTCGCTGACACGAAGCCGTCCCATCCCATCCTTATCGGTGCCTGTCACGATGGCGATACCGGCGAGGAAAGCCGCGCAGTACAGAGCCCATCGGGCGAGAGAGTTGCAGAGGTTAACGCCTATATCAGTGTTGACAAGCCCGATATCCATTCTTTGCAGATTGCCAAGAAGAACGGAGATGATGAACAGAGCCACCGCGATGGCGATTGTTCGCTTCGTCCTCATAATCTCCTCCTAGATACAGAGGCGTAGAGTCGCACTGCGCACCACACCACTTACAAGATCAGATGTAAAACTCTCCTGCCCATCCAATATGGCCGTTGTTAGAGAGTTTTACAGATGGCACTGCCGCAATTTTTCCCCACGAAACCGATTTGCTTCCATCAGCACAACCAGCTCCCGTCCATTCTTCCTGCCAATCAGAAACTGTAGGAATCTTTGGAACAAAATGCTTTACAGTCCAGCATGATGTTCCCCCTGAATTAGAATCTGTGGTGCGATGATAAGTTATCGTTGTATTGCTGTCCAGACCGATATATCCCTCATTGCTTTTCACTTCAACACCTGAGGTAAAAGCAGGAGAAACAGCTGTCCATCTATTCTGCCGAATAGCAGAAACCGACTTCGCAGAGATATTTTGATCTGGAATCACATCCCCTTCAGGGGTAAGCCATACAGTATCGACACTAACTGTTGGGTCAATCCATATATCAGATCTATCCAAGACAGAAGACGGAAGATTGTCGATCACTTCTTGAGACACATAGGGATTAGCTCTCCCTATCGCAGTATCTAGACGATTAGCAGGAGAGATAGCTTCGGCAACAGGAGCACAAGCGAGCACCACCCCTATTGAAGATGCAACAGCCAAAACTTTGGAAAGCCTCATCGCGTTCCCCTTTCGGTTAAGAGTCAACTACCTCTATAGCTGATCTAATCCGAGAGTAACATTCAGAGGAATAGCGCGGGGTAAGTTATAAAATTTTCATACCTTCATGCACAATAGGGAAGGCTTCGCGCCACGAAGCCATGTTATAAGGAGGAATAGGTGACCACCCCTCAGCTTCAGCTACCACCCGAAGCTCAAGGAGATCCGCATCGCGGTGCACTGATCGAACGCCTCGCCCCTCATGGTGTCTCGTTTGGCTATTACAACACGGCAGGTACATGGATCGACACCCCGACCGCGACCTTGGAAAAAGTGGCCACCTCTTTCCCCTCAGACAACGAGAACAGCGTTGCAGATGCCCCTATCGTCTGCACGCCGGGACGCTGGCATCCCGAACTGTTCGGTACCTTGATTTTGGAAGACGGCTATCACTTCCAATGCCATGGTGTGGTCGATGTCCCCGGCTATCACATTCTCTATACGAACGACAATCGACGTCGTTTCGTCATTGCAGCCCCCGAAAAACTGAAGGTTCCCAACCGCACCTGGGGTTGGCAGATTCAGCTCTACGCGGCTCGATCACGCGCCTCGTGGGGTATCGGCGATTTCCGTGACCTCGGACTTATCTGCCGTTTGGCAGCCCGTCAGGGGGCAACCTGTGTTCAAGTCTCCCCCGTCCACGCAGTCGCTCCCACACCCTGGCCTCAACCCTCCCCCTATTCGCCGGCATCTCGTCTGTTTTTGAACCTTCTCCACGTCGCACCCGGAGAGGTCTACGGGGCTGAACGAGTCGATCTTACCGATCTGGACGCCCAAGGACGCGCTCTTAACAGCGAGAGGATCATCGATCGAGACGCCGTCTGGGCGTTGAAAAAAGAAGCTCTTGAGCGCATCTGGGCTGCCACCAAAGACGAATTAAACGTGGAATTTCGCACCTGGGTCAAAGAGCAAGGCCTCAACCTGAAACGCTTTGCGGTCTGGTGCGCTATCGCCGAGGAATTGGAAGACGCCGACTGGCGACGTTGGCCTGAGGAATTGCGTCGTCCAGAATCAGCTGGTGTCGCCGACTTCGCCCGCGCTCATGCAGAGCGCGTCCACTTCTATTCATGGGCGCAATGGGCTGCCAACGTTCAATACCGTGACGCCTGCGCCTCCGGTGTTGACGTGATCGCAGATCTCGCTGTGGGCTTCGACGCTTCCAGCGCTGACGCCTGGGCTTTCCAAGATCTTTTAGAATTCGATTTCGAAATCGGCGCTCCGCCCGATTCCCATAACACCGAAGGACAACGCTGGGGACTTCCCCCCTTCAACCCGAAGGCATTGATCGCCAGCGATTTCGCCCCCTTCATCGAGATGGTCTCATCCGCTTTACAACATGCGGGATCGTTACGCATGGATCACGTCATGCAACTGTGGCGTCTCTACTGGGTTCCTGTCGCCGGTGGAGCTGCAGACGGCGTCTATGTTTACTATCCCGTCGATGCTCTCTTAGCGATCTTGCGTCTTGAAGCGATGAGAGCTGACGCCTGGATCGTCGGCGAAGATATGGGGACGGTCGCCGAAGGAGTTCGCGAGACGATGGAGGCGATCGGCATGCTGGGCAACCGCTCAGCCATGCGCACACCCATCGCTGAATTCCCCCTTGTCGGTGTCGGAACAAGCTCCACCCATGACCAGGTGAGCGTTGCTGGTTTGCTGACTGGATCAGATGTAAGAGATCTGAAACGTATCGGGAAAAATGCCGATTGGAATCAGATCGCTCAGGTGCGTAGAGCCTTGGCTGAATTGGCTCATATCGACCCCGATAAGCCAGAAGATCAGATCAACGAATCCGATATCAAGGCTGCTGTCTTGGCTCGCTATCGTCTGCTTTCGGACGCCCCGTCTGTGGTGGTCGTCATCAATATCGACGATGCTGCAATGGTGGCGGAACGACCGAATATGCCCGGCACGATCGACGCCTATCCGAATTGGAAGATTGCTTTACCGCAGACTGTCGCCGATATCCTCACCTCCGATCTGACCAATGATCTCGTGCGCTTGATGCATGAAGATCGCTGAAGATCATCGGGCGATATATCTACTAACCATCGTGAGATTTGCCTAAGTGGCTTATCCCTCAGTTAGGCTGTCAGCGTGCGTATGTTATTGATTCGCCATGGCGAAACCGATTCCAATAAGCACCATATTTTGGATGCTCAATATCCAGGTCCGTCCCTTAACGAGACCGGCTTCGAACAGGCTGATGCTTTGGTGGAGCGCTTGTCCGCAGAACCAATCGAGGCGATCTATTCGTCCGATATCACCAGGGCTGTGCAAACAGCCCAGCCATTAGCTACGGCTCTTACAATGAGTATCCACCAACTCTCGGGTCTGCGCGAGATCACTGCTGGTATCGAGCAGGGATCGCATGATTACAGAGCCTATGTGAACGCCATTCATGCCTGGCGTGACGATCTCGATTCTCGTCTCCAAGGAGCGGAAAGCGGACGGGAATTCTTCACTCGCTACGATCAGGCGATCTCGCGTATCTGTAGTGGTGGCTATTCTTGCGTAGCGGTCTTTTCCCATGCCTCTGCCATTCGCACCTGGACGATCACCCGTGTTACGAATCTGAGCTGGGATGACGAACCCGGACGCCTTTTCAATACCTCGATAGTGGAATTAGAAGGCGATATGGATACAGGTTGGCGCTGTATCCGCTGGGCTGATGAAACGATCGACTGATCGCACATGAGAATTAACAAGGGGGACGGTTTCAACCGTCCCCCTCATCTATATGTCCCTATCTAGGCTTTCACCTGAGCGGACAGAGCTGTATTGATCGCATCAACCGACGCCTTGGCATCTCCAAAGAGCATCCACGTATTCTCATTGAAGAAGAGCGGATTCTCCACGCCGGCATATCCGGGTTTCATCGAACGTTTGAAAACGATCACCTTCTTGGATTCCCAGACATGAAGAACTGGCATTCCCGAAATCGGAGTTCCCGCCTCCATCGCTGAGGGGTTGACCGTATCATTCGCTCCGATGACCAAAACCACGTCCACATCGGCGAAATCATCATTCACTTCGTCCATTTCAAAGACCACATCATAGGGAACGTGAGCTTCTGCAAGGAGGACGTTCATATGTCCGGGCAAACGTCCAGCAACCGGATGGATAGCGAAACGCACGTCCACACCTGCATCGGAGAGACGTTTGGTCAATTCAGCGACCGGATATTGAGCCTGGGCGACTGCCATGCCATAACCGGGGGTAATCATCACCGAAGATGCCTGAGCGAGTTCTTCAGCGAGTTGTTCAGCGCTGATCTCACGGATCTCTCCTTGTTCTTCAGCGGACGAAGACGCCGAGGTGGTACCGAAACCGCCGAGAATCACCGAGATGAAGGAACGGTTCATCGCCTTACACATGATATAGCTCAGAATCGCACCGGAAGCACCGACGAGAGCACCTGTGATGATGAGGACATCCATCCCAAGGCTGAAGCCAGAGAAGGCCGCTGCGAAACCGGAATAGCTATTGAGCATCGAGATGACCACCGGCATGTCAGCACCGCCGATAGCGGCAACCAGATGCAACCCGAGGAAGAGGCTGAGCGCTGTCAAGATGACAAGTGGTAGGTAGCTATGGGAATGCTGGAACCAGATACCACACGCGACGATGCCGACTACTACGACCAAGTTGAGCAGATTGCGCATCGGCAACATGAGAGGTTTCGCCGAGATCTTTTCCGCCAACTTACCCCATGCCACGATCGAACCTGTAAAGGTCACAGCGCCGATGAAGACACCGATCCATATCTCGGCGAGATGGAAACCGGGAGCTTCGATAGTTCCCCCAGCGGCGAGAGTCTTTTTCAATTCGATGAAGACATTGAATCCGATGAGGACAGCCGCGAGACCGACGAAGCTATGCAATTGGGCGATCAATTGCGGCATCCCCGTCATCTCGACGCGTAGAGCCTTCACCACGCCGATAGCGGCACCGATCACGATTGCCAAGACGAGCAAGAGAGCGGGTACCACGCCGATACGAGCGATGAAGCTGGGCATGATCTCAGCCCATCTCTCCCCACGCCAGGATTCGGGAGCAAGAGCGGCAACCACAGTGGCGACCACTGCGATGATCATTCCGCAAATACCGAAAGCATTGCCGCGTTTGGCGCTTTCATGTTTGGACAGTCCGGCCAGTGCAAAGATGAAGAGCAGACCGGCGACGATATAGCTGGCTTGTACAAAATTGGCTAACACGACGATCAGTCCTTCTTCTTAAACATCTGAAGCATACGTTCGGTGACGGTGAATCCACCGAAAATATTGATACTTGCAATCAAGACTGCGATCACTGCGATGATGATGACCGCTACGGAATCGCTACCCATTTGACTGATCGCACCCACCACGATGATGCCGCTGACCGCATTGGTCACGCTCATCAAAGGAGTGTGAAGAGCCGCTGTCACATTCCATACGACGTAATAGCCCACGACCAAAGCGAGGGCGAAGATGCCGAAGAGGGAGACGAAACTATGCGGGGCAAAGGTCAACGCCGCCACCAAAGCCACCGCGCCGAAAGCGGTGATGACGAAACTCACCCACCACGGACGAGGAGCTCGCTGCTCGATAGGAGCTTGCACATCGGTTTTGGCAGTCGTCGCAGGACTAGGAGCTGCCGAGACTTGGATCGGCGGCGGCGGGAAGGTGATCTCTCCTCGACAGACCACGGTCATATTGCGGATGACCTCGTCTGCGAAATCGATGACCGGTTGTCCATCTGCTTCAGGAGTCAACAGCTTTAATAAATTGACAAGATTGGTGGCATAGAGCTGACTGGATTGTGCAGGCAGACGACTGGGCAGGTCGGTATATCCGATGATCGTCACACCGTTATCGGTGATATAGCTTTCCCCTGGACGGGTCAGCTCGCAGTTACCCCCTCCAAGAGCCGCCAAATCGACGATGATCGAACCGGGTTTCATAGACTGAACCATCTCGGCGGTGATGAGTTTAGGAGATGGCTTTCCAGGTATCGCCGCAGTGGTGATGATGATATCGACGCTACGGGCTTGCTCGGCATAGAGTTCACCAGCACGTCTGTTGTAATCATCGCTGGTTTCTTTGGCATAGCCATCAGAGCTGACACCTTGATCGTCGCTTCCCGTCTTAACTTTGAGGAATCGAGCGCCCATGGATTCGACTTGTTCTGCGGTTTCGGGACGCACATCTGTGGCATAGACCTCAGCGCCCATGGAATTGGCTGCACCGATTGCTGCCAGACCGGCAACGCCTGTTCCGATGACGAATACCTTAGCTGGAGGAACTTTTCCGGCTGCCGTCACCTGTCCGCCGAAGGTTCGTCCAAAGGCATGGGAGGCTTCAACGACAGCTCGATACCCCGAGATATTCGCCATAGACGACAAAGCGTCCATGGACTGAGCTCGCGAGATACGCGGCACCATATCCATGGACAAGGCGATCACTTTGCGCTTTTGTAATTCCTCTAAAAGCTGCGGATTCTGTCTCGGATAGAGGAAGGTGATGAGCGTAGCGTCTTCACGCATCATCTCCAATTGCTCGGGGGTGGGTTCATTGACCGCCAAGACGATATCGCTCCCCCATATCTCATGGGGATCGGCGGCAATCTCAGCTCCGGCTTCGCGATATGCCTCGTCTAGATAGGCGGCTCGCGTTCCTGCTCCTTGTTCGACGATGACGTGATATCCCATTTTGATAAGCTGCGGAACCGTCTTTGGAGTCGCAGCTACCCGGTTTTCCCCAGGAAGGGATTCACGTGGAATAGCTATCCTCATGGGATCAGATTAGTCCGCAGATAATGAACAAAGAAAATGGAATCTGCGAGATCTCTTGATCTCAGCTTTTCGCGTTTCTTATTCCCATTCAGCTTTTTCTTTTTACCTTGTCAGAACTTTTTATTGACGAAGGTAAACCTTAATTTATCGTTCGCTTTCCCAGACGACCATATAGCGAACAGTGGGAAGACGCCTCCATATTCCGCCGGGAAGAATCTGTTCAACTTCCTCTTTCGTCTGCCCATATCCCAATGACGGACGGCAGGTTCGAGCGGACGACATCCACCGCCTTTTCGAGAAAGAAGAAGCGAAACTTTCCACATATGACAGCGGAATACGCCACCAATCGAGAGGGTTTTTTGCCGCATATCTATCGATGATGACGATCTTCCCTCCGGGCGCGAGCAACCGTCTGCCTTCTGCCAGAACATGCCGAATCGACGTGTGATGGATCGCATTGACGCTGACCACAGCATCACATGATGCAGGTCCGAATGGAAGATTGGTCGCATCGGCAAGGAGGAAATGACAGTTTTCTTCGTCGGAGGCGATGATTGACGGATCGCTATCGATACCGATCACTTCATGTCCGAGGGAGGCAAGGTAACGGCTGAGAACGCCCTCACCGCAACCAAGATCGATGACCCGATGACACCTGCTGATCGCCTCAGCGACGAGTGGATAGTGACGCGAATCGTCATTCCATTGCTCGACGAAAGGGTGATCAGTCATCGTTCCTCCTCGCTATGCCTCCACTCCACGCTATCAGCGGATTGCCAAAGCATCGACAATCCGCGTACAAATGGTACGCATCTGTTCAGGAGGCATCGCGATACTCATACGGAACCAGCGATGATAGCTTTCCCCATATTCCGTCCCTGCGCTGACAAGAACTCCAGCCTCTCGTGCGAGAAAATCGACAATTCCTTCAGGACAAAGACGATCATCTACTATCTCTACCCACAGCAGATAGGTTCCGTCCGCCTGACAAATCTGTACGCCATCGACTTGGCTCAAGATCTCGGTAGCGATAGAGCGATTCTTCTCCACCATCTCATTGAGGGAATCCAACCAAGGCTCACATTGTGTCCACGCTGCGATAAAAGCGGGGATGGCCAGATATGTCGCGTTCAGCATTCCGGCCTTCGCCATTCCTCCGCTCACAGCATTCGCGATATTTTCGTCGTTGACGATCAGAGCCGCACTTTCCATGCCAGCCATACCAAAGCCTTTAGCAGGAGACACGCCGGTCAGGATCGTGGGTATCGCCGAGATCTCACCAGCAGCATAGAGTTCCTCAGCGACCATCTGTGTGGGCAGATGACGATGAGTAGGACAAAGGTCGGAATGAACCTCGTCGCTAAGAATCATGACGTTATATTCAACACATCTGACGATGATCTGGCGAAGTTCCTCTCTCGTCCACAAACGTCCGGTGGGATTGTGAGGAGAACAGAGAATGAAAAGTTCTGGCGATTGAGAAAAGACCTTATCGAGAGCGTTGAGATCGAGAACAGCTCGTCCATCTTCCATAGCGAGAGTGGCGGTAATTCTCCTATGCCCATTGGCGATCAACGCATTGCCGATCGGCCCGTAGGCGGGATCTAATTCCGCAAAGAGAGAAGATGACGAGAGCACTTCTCTGCTCAAAACCGTCACCGCTTGAATCAATCTGGGCGTAAAAAGAACGCTTTGGGGATTCAGAACCCATCCATGGCGACGTTTCATCCATTGACGGACGATATCTGCGAAGGCGGGATCAACATCGGTATATCCGAAACAACCGCAGCGGATTTTATCGATCAGAACCTTTTGGATCGCTTGAGGGCCGATCACTTCGGGTTCTGCCAGGGTCGTGCAGATGATCTCATCTCCCCATATTGAAGTGGGTCGATCCCATTTTGAGCTGCAATGACCTCGCCTATATGGGATGGTCACATCATCGACGATCTCATTCGCATCGCCACAGAGATCTGCTTTACCCATCGCTGCCACCTCGACAGATCCATCTTTGTATAGAACGCAGATATCCTAGTTCGTCCTCAGCGAAAGAACACGATATTTCCTATCTCTGACCACCCAAACCACATCAAATAGACAAGATCACGACTCAAGTCCGACCATTCCTTACTCTGGACGCTCTTGGAGTACCACCTCGATCGTAAGAAGGGCAATAAAAACTCGTCTCCCCATCTCACATAGATGAGGAGACGAGCGGAATCGCCTATATCAGCGACGACGGTAGATACCAGCACCCAGACAAGCAATCACCAAAGACACCAGAGCAAAGCTTGGGACCCCGCTCACCCCAGTAGAAGGAAGAGCGAACTTGCCACCCCTCTTATCCTTAGGCGAAGACACCACCTGAGCAGAAGAATCATTACCCCTACCATCACTAAACTGCGAACCATCTAACCGACCAGACGCATCGACAGCAGAAGCGATGGTAAGAGGAATTCTCACCTCTCCACTCTCTACACCCACCGCAACAATATGATGCTCACCAGAAGAAACATCAGCGGGAAGAGTCAGCTCAGCATCAACCTTCCCCTCCTTATCGGCATTCACACTGGTCAGATAGATCGGGTCGGAATGAAGGTAGATATCGATCTTCTCATTCGGCGCAAAACCCTCTAAAAAGATACGTATCGTCGCGGAACTCGTGGCGATGTCTTTATCCGTCACGATATGGGGATTTCGCTGTGAACCTTGATCTGATGCACTCGATATCGGGAGTGAGGGAGCGGACGAGACGGTATCGCTTGGACTAGGAGCAATATCCGAGGGGGAAGTAGATGGGCTGACCGGCAACGATTCATCTGCTGAAGGCGAGAGAGAAACGTTGGACTCTGCGGAGGGCTGAGCGCTCACCGAGGAATTCTCGGCATTGGGATCAGCAGAGGCACTCGTAGACGGGGTCACTTCACCGCTAGCGGAAGCTGAGGGACGACTCGATTCACTCGATGAGGAAGAGTCACTAGGTGCAGCAGATTGCGACTCGCTTGGTTGAGCAGAATCTGTAGGTTGAGCAGACGGGATAGTGGTAGCGCTCGCAGATGGGCTTGCCGACTCTGCCGGGGAAGACTCGCTCACCTCAGGGGCAGATTCACTCGGTTGTGCAGATGGTGATGTGCTCTCAGACGAATCCCCCTTAGGATCTGTCTGTTCAGCAGTCGATTCTGAACCTGAACTTTCGCTTGGCGAGACCGATTCACTGGGGTCAGCAGAGGTCGATTCACTAGGAGACGCTGAAGATGTTTCGACAGCAGATGGGGTGGTGGTAGTAGTTTCCTCCGTCTTGTCGAGGGCAGCTAATGCCTCTTCCACCGTGTAGGCAGGTTCGCTATCGCTATAGGCGATCTCCAAGACGTAGTACACCGAACCATCTTCTGCAGAAGCGATACCGAAACCAGCCATCGTCGCCAGAGGAGACAGATTGGTCAGATAATGTCCATATCCTTGACGATCGTTGCCAGGCGCGGCGTCTAATTCTGAATGCCAACTGCGCACCGGACTATAGGAACTAGAGGAGCGTGACACCTTCGCCAAATTCTCCGGCCCCGCAATGAAAGTGCCAGGGACATAACCGGGAGCGGTGAGCAAATTGGTCTTTTTCTTCCCTTCCTGCTCGATATATGCCCATGTCGGAGCGCCATTCCACACGTTATCGTGACTGAACGTATTGGTCGATGCCAATTCTTCAGCTCGTATCTGCGCCCATTTCATCAAATCATCGTTGACCTTCAAGGGCGAGCGAGGCTTACCATCGCTATAGCTCGCGTCAAAGAATTTCTCTTCATAGATCGACGTAGAGAAGTCTTCGTTTTTCGCCTGTGCGACCTGAGCTGGAGTCAAAGCCCGATATGTGCCAGCTCGCACTTCATTGAGCTCAGCTAAATATGTCAAAGCCTCTCGCCTGGGATCTTGATCCTTGGTAGACACATTCATAGTGGCAACCCGGCCATCTTCGGTCGATAGGGCATAGGCCGTAAGCGGAGCCGTCATGACAGCCACACCGAGTGTGAGAGCGCCTACTGCTCGTATATGCAGGTTCACCATTTCTCCTCTGAGTGATGGACAAACTCACAATAGTTGAATGCTAAACATTTTAGATTTCAACTAAATTGCTTATCTTTTTCAGAGGTTAATCTAACATATTCACTCATATATCAACGTGTCTCTCATATGAGATGATCCCGAGAGAGCGATGAGGAATCATCGTCCTTGATAGGCGGATAGACCGGCTCCTAGAGTCACATCGCGTGCGGCAAGAAGAGCATATGCCATCGATTCACTCAGATCGGCTCCGTCCGCCAGATCGTAACTTTCGCTCAGCGAAGCGGCAGCCTCACCGATGGCCCACATCGAATCGACGCCGATGCCGTGACAGATGACACGAGCGGATTCGTCCGTCAAAAGACCACCTTTCACCCCTTGATCTCCAGGGACGAGACGCACCGCAGTTAAAGGAAATTTCTCGACTGGAGCCAAGGTATGCCCATCACGGCGATCGTAGGCGGAGCGTCCACGCGAATAATCCTCATCATGCCCACGGCGAGCATGGGAGCAAAACCGTTCAAGACTCTCATGGAGAACAGAGGGATCCATCTTGAGTTGACGGGCTAGATCGTCCACATTTGAAGCGACGAAGGCAAAAGAATTTCGCGCAGCCTTCCCCACATGACCTGCGGCAAGAGGACCGAGAGGATGGCGTTTGCGATGATGAGCATCTACGATCAGCCATGCAGGTAAAGCCTGAGGTCCATAGATACGAGTCGTACTCATCAAAGCTTTACAGATATCGGACGGTGTACCCGCTTCATTACAGATACGTCTACCCGTACTATCGACAAGGATCGAACCCTCCGCTGCTAGAGCTTTGGTGGCATCCCACGAGGAATCAGCACCGTCCCATATCACCGGGTTCCAGCGCACATTTCCTAGACCTGAGCACTCCCATCCATAATCGTGGGCGGCTTGAAGCAGATCGCTTCCGATTGGGCTATCTCTCCCAATCGTCCATGAGGGTAAGGTCATCGCAGGGAGAAATTGGCTGCGATAATGCGGGTGGGCAGAATAGCCCCCTGAAGCGATGATGACGCCACGCGAGGCTAGGAGACGGACGGATCGCGACGCCGATTCAATGGCGACACCACGCATGAGACCATCGTCATCCACAATGAAATCGATATGGCGATCCCACCAGACCGTGATCTGATGACGCTGACATGCCGCCAGCAATGAGGCGACTAGAGCTGCACCACCATAGGCGAAACGTCCTTGAGCGAGTCGTCGAGCTCGATATTCCCAACGCTCCACTCCTCCAAGACAGGAGATCCCTTCAGGAATGACATTGCTCATCTGCCCAAGCTGATCGACTGGATAGGGCTCAGGCACCCAGATACGTCCGCTACGCGCCCCACCTGGACGCTCAGGATAGGCATCTGGTCGATCGGTCAATTTTAAAGACACCCCGTTGGCTTCTAGCCAGGATGCCAAATAGGGAATGGTGGTCAAGAAAGCGTGGCGTCGTCCAGGAGAAGAAGCCTCGGTATATTGAGCGATCACATGATCGACATAATTGCGAGCAGTCGCATAGTCATCTCGCCCAGAATTCAGATGGGTCTCGTTCCTACCCGCCAACCACAGATATCCACTCCCATAGACGGCCTGTCCACCGAGATGGGCTCTCGGCTCGACGACCGTGACCTCCCAGCCTGCCTGCCTCGATGCCAATGCGGCTGTCAAGGCGGCGGGATCAGAACCGATGACAAGGACTTCTGTGCTCACATCAGCGATACGATCATGCGGAAGACGAACCAGGTCACCGCCGTGCAATCGCGCCATGATTCACTCGCGATCGATCAGATCGGCACGCACCTGACCACGTAGCACCTTGCCCAATATGGAGCGGGGAAGATCATCTACCTGAACGAATCGACGTGGCACCTTATAGGCAGCCAACCTCTCCTTTGCCCACGATCTGATCTCATTAGAATCGATCCCATAGCCATCATTGGCGATAACCACCGCGACGACTTCTTCGTCTCCAAGTCCTGTAGGACATCCCACGACAGCGATATCTCGGATAGCCTCGTGAGCGATCAACACCTTTTCAACTTCCGTGGGAGAAACGTTGAAACCTCCGGTGATGATGATCTCTTTCTTACGATCCACGATGGTAACGAATCCATCATCATCTACCTGGACGATATCCCCCGTCCGTAACCAGCCATCGACAAGGACATCTGCTGTGGCATCGGGATCATTCCAATAGCCTTGGAAGACCTGTGGGCCTTTGAGAAGCAACTCGCCGCTTTCTCCCATCTCAACCTCGCGAGTCGGATCGCTGGGATCAACGACTCTCATCTGAGTGGACGGGAAAGGCACGCCGATCGTCCCCGATTTACGGCCGGGGAAGAAGGGATTCCCCAAAGCAACTGGAGAAGCTTCAGTCAATCCATAGCCCTCGACGAGGAGTCCTCCCGATACGGATTCCCACAGTTGACGGGTGGAATCGATGAGAGCCATCGCTCCCGAGATACAAAAACGGGCGCTACTCAAGTCGATTCCGCGTTGCTGAGCCTTTTCGGCTATCGCCTGATAGATTGCCGGAACCACGCAGAAAATCGTTGGAGGAATCCTACCAGCGGCGGTGAGGATCATCTCCACATCGGGAACGGGAAAGAGAACTTGGCGTGACTGTTTGAGAATTCCGAAGGTCAGATGCAAAGTCATGCCGAAAGCGTGGAACATCGGCAAGACCGCATAGTTAACCTCTTTACCCACCTTCGCTCCGAACATCCACGCTTCGCCTTGGCGAGCATTGGCGAAAAGGTTGCGATGGGTCAGCATCACCCCGCGCGGACGTCCGGTTGTTCCGGAGGTATATTGAATACAGGCCAGATCGTCTACCTTCGGCTTGCGATATTTATTCGCTATAGGACGATGTTTGAGCAGATTTTCCCACGAGAGATTTCCCTTAGCGCCATTGGTGAGTTTGGCGCGCATCTTCTTCGCTTTTCCAAAAGGAATTTTGAGTAGCCACCGCATTTTGGCCGGCATCGCCTTGGTGATATCGACCGAGATGATCGTGGACGGACGAGCGTAACTGGGCATCTGATTGAGCGTATCGATGACCGTATCCATCACGATCGCATAGCGAGCCCCATGGTCTTCAAAAATCGTTTGCAATTCGTTGGCGGTATATCGCGGATTGTGTTCGACAGCTACCGCACCTAAGCGCATAATCGCGTGAAAAGCGATGAGATGCTGGGGACAATTCGGCAATGCCAAAGCGACTCTATCGCCGGCATTAACCCCTAGACGTCTTAAACCTTCAGCCGCCCGATTGATCTGTTCACCCAAGGAGCGGTAATTGATCGTTGCACCAAAAAAATCCGTAGCAATCTTTGAACCGCCTTGACGGCAGGCAGTCTCAACCATGGATACCAAGGATTCATCTGGCATCTCGATCTCATGGGGGACACCTGGCTGATAGTGAGCCGTCCACGATGGGGAACCATCGCGACGGCGACGTAGCCATACCTGATTCGAATTCGCTTCTTCATGCGACATGGTCACCATCCTAGTCGCCTTATTTTCAGCGTTGAGCGCATGCTCCGGTAGGCACCACGGTGCTCATCTCGTCCACGTGATCAAGCAGGTCAGCGCTCGCCGCATCGGTGAGAGCATAGCCCGTCTCGGGTTCATCGGAGGCTCTGGCGAAGATAGTTCCGACCACTTCACCGCGCGTGTTGAGTAGCGGACCTCCAGAATTGCCCGGCTTGATCGTCCCCCTTACCGCATGGACTTGACGGATAACGCGCTCTCTTCCGTAAATATCATCGGATTCAGCATCGATAGTGCCGCGCAGACGGGCAGGGGTAAGACGGAATCCACCTCCCCACGGATAGCCTGCAGCCACCACATCGTCTCCAGGGGAAATATCGGCTTGACGCCTCATCGCTGGGGCTTTGAGACCTGGAACCGATAAGACGGCAAGATCGAGATGGGGGTCATAGGCCACCACCATAGCTGGACGAGAAAGAAAATCTCCCGATGCTTTCACTTGGACGCCGAGGGAACCCGCAACCACATGAGCGTTGGTCACTACCTTCTCAGGGGCGATCACCCAGCCACTACCCGAGGAATCGGATGAACATGCCGGCGTAGATGCCATGATCTTCACCACCGAACGCTGAGCAGCTCTGACTGCAGCCAGATCAACCGTGCTGCTTTCTGGCTTGTCGATAGGCAGATCGGGAGTAGCTCCCTTGAAAGGATCGGGCAATATGTGGACGATCTCTTCCATCGCCTCCACCGGCCAGCTATTGAACTGATCGGGAACGACACGCATGAGACCGTTGTAGATATAGGAGCGGTCAATAGCTCGCCCAAAGGAGGTTGGGGAGATCGGACGGACAGCGGTCAATAGTCCCGAACAGATTAACGCCGCGACCAGGAGCGAGGCTATGCCCCCGATGAGAGCATCAATGCCGCGCGCTCGTTTACCACCTCGCAGACGGTATCCGAGACGGCGTAAAAGCGTCGTACCTAAACCGATACAAAGCAGAATGAATATTGCCACGCCAATGGTTTGACGCAATCGCGTCTCGGTCAGTCCAGGAAGGATGAAGAGAAGATAGGGCGTTCCCCATATGCCCACACATGCCCCAAGAATCGTCCCGATTAGCGATAGGACAGAGACCACGATCCCTTCTCGTAATCCTGCTAATAAGCGGACTAAAAGAATGAATGCGATGGCGAGATCCAAGATCATCGATCCGCTCAGCGCTGTATTCATAGATCGCAGCTCCTCGGTATATAGTCAGTGAACTTCTTCCATCATTGCTGATTGCACACATCTTGAAAAATAGCTGTGGAAATCAGTGGCGAGCTTACCGAGCCCTCTTCCTTCCCTGGGCTGAGCGTTGAGAGCTTGCCCCTCGCCGCCAAGAACGCAAGAGAGCTAGTCGTCCGGCTTTATCGTCTGGGAGGACGAAGGGGCGAGCGACCAGATTCCCCAAGCTGACTCCAATTGCCAAGGCGATACCGATGAGCAAGGCTCGGAAAATCAATGCCGCACCGACCATGAGCATCTGCGGATCGGATTGAGAATTGACGATACTGTAAATACCTCGGTAGATGATCGATCCGGGAACTAATGGAATGATGCCGGACGAGACCATCGCCACATTGGGGATATGCCATCGCGGTGAGGCATAGGTGGCGATAGCAGCGACGAGAGCGGCGCTGACCCCTGTGAGAATGATGGGGGTATCGATTACCGTTCCCAGAAGAACCGTCGATGCTTGAGAAATAGCTCCAAAAAATCCGCAGACAACGACAGCTCGAGGGTAGGCATAGGATTGAATAGCAAAACTGGATGCCATGATCGCACCAGCGACTATCGTCCATATGGGATTGGCTGGATTGGACGAAACCGCAGGATTTAACCCGGTAGGAATTCCCAAAGCCAAAGCCCCGTAGAGGACAGCGGTTACACCGAGCACCAGACCTGTCGTGCAAAGGAAAGCCTCATAGGCTCTCGCGGACGAGGTCAGATAGTAACCGTCAAGACCATCGCGTACAGAGCTGACCAAACTTAAACCAGCAAGCATGAAGACGATAGAAGCACCGACCACAACGGCTGGAGAGGGAGCAAAGCCAAATGGTGACCACCACATCACCAAAACGGCTATCAGGGTGGGAATAAGCGAAGCGATGGCATGGACAAATAGATCGGGAATGATAAGCCGTCCGATCAACCGCAGGACATAGCAAACGGCGATGATCGAGATGATGGATAAGATCATCTCGGGCCAGTGTCCACCGAGAAGAATCGAGATAGAAGCGCCCATCGCAGCCGAGGCGACAGCTGTCACCCACCAGCGATATTGACGCGGTTCGATGACGAGAGCATCGAATTCCAGCCGAGCCATCCTTGGATCGATCTCATGAGTCGATAATCTTTCGGCTAAAACTTCCAGACGGGAAAGCCGGGAGTAATCGGTCACTCTGGATTTCACCGTCCGCAAAGCGGTAATCGGAGCTTCACCCGGCCCTCCCGGACGTGACAAGGTGACAGCGGTATTCGTGATATCGATATGAGCCCTGATCCGATAGGCTCCCATGATGCGCAACGCCATAGCGGTCGCTTCAGATGCAGATGCCCCAGTCGCCAAAGCCAATTCGCTCATACGCATGACCAGATCGAGCAGATTATGGCGTTGGTCACGGTCGGATTCATCGTCCACAGCGCGCAGATGATAGTTCGTCTCGGAAGGAGAATCGCTCCTCCACAGCCGATCGGGCACGAAAGAGCTCAACCGCATCTTCTTTTTAGATACCCCGCCTTGATCCACGCAGACCACAGTACGCGTTTTGCGAGCATATTCCACGTTACGACAACACATTGACAGCCATTGATTGTCGGGGAGGAATCCATCAGACGAATTCCTCCCCACAGTCCATCTTCGTCAGTATTGGCGTCTGAACATGTATAGAAATAGAAGATGGATCACCTAGCTTCTGCACATATGCACCCGACCCGCATCTACAGAAGTCTTTAGGGTAGCCTAATCTTATACCAGCCTTAGGCGTGATGGGAACCTTCTCGTATCCGATCTTGTCTATTCATCGCAGACGAAGCCCAATCGTCAACGGAAATTCTTGACGCTGCCCGCCCACATGGATGAGATGATCGCCCATGACAGTCAATTGAGTGCGATAAGACGCCAAAGCGGCGATGACGGTATCGGCATAAGCGCTCATATCGATATAGGTAAACCCTTCTTGTCCCTCAGATGATGCCACCTCGATCATCGGGACTCCCGTCATTCGACTGGCTAGACGGCAAATCTCATGAACCCTCACGTGGTCGGGATGGCCATAAGATCCCTGTTCGTCATAGCCCACGATGACACTTGAGCCGAGATAGGTCACTAAGTGCGCAAGATCGCTGGCAGCTTCTTCCACACAGGCGGCGGTAAAGGTGGACGGATCACTTTCATCGCCAGGACCTGCCAATCCTTCAGCGATCCATCTCATTCCAGAATCGGTATAGATACGTACATCGCCTTCATCTACACGAGCAGGTGGACTACCCAACCAATAATGGGATTGGACGCGCAAAATCTCGCAGGCTTGAACGATCTCCTTCTCACGCACCTTCACCAGATCAGCTGAAGTGATCGTGGACGGAAGAACTCCGCTAACCACCTCGCCTCTTTCCCCTCGCGTGCACGTCACCACATCGACAGCTATGTCATGGTCAGCGCACCAGGCGATAAGAGCCCCTGTCTGCAAGGTTTCGTCATCGGGATGAGCGTGGACGAAAAGCGGCCAGATCTGTCCGGATGAATCGTTGAGCACAGCCTCGATCAGATCATGCATGAATCTGCTCCTCATAGACACTGACCAACTGCTCAGCAGCATGATCCCATGTCATCGTCTGGGCGCGTCTACGTCCGTTGCTCCCATAGTCAATCCCCCCATCCGACATCACCGTCTTGACGGCTTCATACCAGCGTCTCG
>JAEZYG010000001.1 GCA_023419175.1 Actinomycetes bacterium | reverse complement strand
GTCGCGGATAGCAGACGCGTTGTTCAAACGCTGAGGGGCACCGGTTCCACGCGTGCGACGTCCGGAAACACGACGAGCATGCTGAATATAGACGGCAAGCTCCTCACGTAATTTCTGAGCATTTTTTTCGGAAAGATCTATCTCGTAATTCACACCATCAAGAGCGAAACGCACGGTCTCGTCGGCGGTGGAACCATCAAAATCGTCAACCAGTTTGATTTCTACTCGCTGAGCCATTTTTCCTCCTTGATTTGCAAAATAAGAATTTCTATTTCAATAGTAAAACAATGAAGAGGTTAATTTTCAAGCGACTGCGTCCAGATAATTGAGAAATTTGCTGGACGAACATCTGCACTATCGAGGCAGGAAAGAAGATCCGATATTCTTCCTTGAGGTAAACGAGCTTGAGGATTAATTTCTTGCCATGGAACTAATACGAAGGCTCGCTCATGAGCACGAGGATGAGGCAATGTTAATTTTTCGTCCTCATACATCATTCCATCTGAGTAAATCAGATCTATATCCAAAGTCCTTGGACCATGAGGACGTTGAGGATCGCGCACCCGTCCAAAAGAATTCTCAATAGCTTGACATCTTTCCAAGACGGCATGAACTTCCAGATCTGTTCGAATGATCAAAACAATGTTATAGAAATCATCTTGTTCCACATCCCCAACGGGTTTCGTCAGATAGACCGAAGAACAAGCTGTAAGAGCAAAATGTGGCGTCGTAGACAGAGCATCTACCGCCGATTGCAAGATCTCAGCAGACGGCCCCATATTTGATCCGAGAGAAAGGACAAGGGTGTAAGCAAATTTTTCTAAGCAACAATTGCGATCAATAATCACGTTCCCTTCCTTCATTTTCTCCTCATCACCGTTACCGAAACATCGTCAAAATGAACCGCTATGGGAGCTTGAGGTTTATGAACACAGACGCGCACACTCCCAGTTTCAAGATCATTGAGAATCCGATCAGCAATACGCGCAGCGAGGGTTTCTATAAGATTCACAGGATCGGATTCGATCAGTTCAACGACCTGCGCAGCAATATGCGAATAATCTGCCGTCGTACTCACATCATCGTCTACAGGTTCTGGAATCCATATATCGATATCTGCAATGAAAATCTGACCTTCATCGCGTTCCGCTTGGTAAACGCCGTGATTCCCATAGCCCGATATCCCGCGTAGAGATATATTCACCATGCCTTCTTCCATATCGGAAGATTAGCGACATTGCTTAGCTAAAACATCTTTTAGGCATCGTACCGATAAAGAATTAAGCGCTCATCAGATGAGCGGTGACATCGAGAGTATCCCGATTGGCACAAATTTCATGAGTGCGCACCGCCCATATTCCATGGAGTTGACACCATGCCGTGATGGCAGCTGTCCCCGCATCTCGCTCACATGGATTTTCTCGACAGAGCAAAGCTCCAATAAAACGCTTTCGAGATGCCCCGATCAAGATGCGCATATTGAAGGTATGTAGACGGTCGAGTTGGCGCAAGATCTCCCAATCGTGGAAAGCCTCTTTTGCAAATCCTAAACCGGGATCGATGATGATGCGTTCTTCTTCAATCCCCGCATTGATCGCCGCCTCAACGCGTTGATTAAGCTCTGAGATCATCTCGTCTACGACATTGTCATAGCCGGTTCGGTGAATCATCTCATGGCCAAAACCACGCCAATGCTGACAGATATAGTCCACATCCGATTGAGCGATCAGATCGAGCATCTGAGGATCTGCCAACCCTCCCGATACATCATTGATAATCTGCGCTCCTGCCTCAATCGCTTTTGAAGCGACCTCAGCTCTCATCGTATCGACGCTGATGACGCTGTGAGAGCTGAGGGATTCGATCACTGGAATGACCCGCGCAATCTCCTCAGCAGCGCTGGGACGCTGAGCTCCTGGTCGAGTTGATTCCCCTCCAATATCGATCAGATCAGCGCCCTGGTCAATCATCTGCAATCCATGTGCGATAGCGCTTTGGTAATCGTCATATCGACCACCATCAGAGAAAGAATCTGGAGTGCAGTTGAGCACACCCATCAATAAAGTTTTCACGATCTCATCCCGATCAGACTCATCGCTTCAGCTCTCGTTGCAGGGTTGCGCAGACAGCCGCGCACTGCAGAAGTCACAGTCACACTTCCCGGTTTACGGACTCCACGAATCGTCATGCAGAAATGCTCACACTCCACACAGACCAGCACTCCTTTGACTTTAAGATGCTCAACCATCGCTTCTGCAATTTGAGTGGTGAGACGCTCTTGAACCTGTAGACGTTTCGCATAGAGATCGACCAAACGAGCGATCTTGCTCAATCCAGGCACTCTTCCGCCTTCGGGAGGGATATAGGCGATGTGAGCTCGTCCACAGAAAGGGAGAAGATGATGTTCACAGAAGCTGCGCACATCTATATCCTTCACGATCACCATCTCTTCGTGGCAGACATCGAATGTGGTGGACAGAAGTTCAGCCGGATCCTGATCGATTCCGCCGAATAATTCCTCGACAGCGCGAGCTACCCGCGAAGGGGTATCTATCAGCCCATCTCTGTTCGGATCTTCACCTATAGCGACAAGGAATTGATAGACAGCTGCCTCAACACCTGCATGGTCGATAGCCACAGTTCTCCCCCAGAATCAGGAAGCGTAGACGTGAGGGGCAAGAGTGACAACATCGCGCAGATTGCGATATTTGCCCGCATAATCCAAACCGTAGCCGACAACGAATTCATTGGGCAGATCAAAACCGACATAGGACACTTCCACATCGGTAGTCAACGCCTCAGGTTTGCGGAACATGGTCATGATCTTCAAGGAAGCCACTCCACGTGATCGCAGATTCTTCTCCAGATAGCTCAAGGTCAAACCCGAATCGACGATATCTTCGACGATCAGCACATCACGTCCATGAATATCGGTAGTGAGATCTTTAAGAATGCGTACAACACCGGACGATTGGGTGCCCGATCCATAGGAAGAGATAGCCATCCAATCGATTGAGCAATGGGATTTCATGGCTCTGGTCAGATCGGACATGACCATCATGGCTCCGTTGAGAACACCGACGAGCAGAAGGTCTTTACCTTCATAATCACGATCGATCAATGCTGCGATCTCGTCCACCCTACGGGAGAGTTCATCGGAAGTGAGTAAAACGCGTTCAAAGTCTTGGGAGATATCTGCTGCATCCACTCTGCCACTCTAGCGCACTGGCGAGTCAAAGAGCAGGCATGGTCTATCCATTTTCCACAAGGAGAAAACGTTTTACACGTTTGATCTTTATCCCCCCTGGTAAGGGGATAGGGCCTTGTCCATGCCAATGGTCAATCAGAGATCTCACCATTTGAATATGGTGATAGCTTGGTTGGTCTGCCCCCACCGAGATCACCCATCTGCGTATGATGCGATCCCCAATCGCTATGGGAAGATCTATCACCTTATCTATGGGTAAACGATCCTGATCGATAGGCAGACGTCTTGCTTGGGCGTCCAATTCGTCCGCATCGCATCGCGCCATCGCTGCTGTCCGGCTGAGGGATTCGATGACAGATGAGCCGAAGCATTCTTCCAAAGCGGGAATGACCCGATTCCTTACCTGAACCCGTGTGAAATCTTCACATAGATTATGGGGATCATCCCAGATCTCTATCCCCCAATCTTTACAGGCTTGACGGGTATTTTCCCGCGTCACATTCAAAAGCGGACGCCATAGATAACCTCGGTAAGAAATTCCAGAATCAAGGTTTAGATCGCCGATATTAAATTCTGTAAATTCAGCCATGCCGCTCATGGAACGGATACCTGAGCCTCGTCCCAATCCCATGAGGACGGTTTCAGCCTGATCGTTCATCGTGTGAGCTGTCGCCACGATCCGTGAGGGCAGATCGAGATTATCGGAGATATTGTCCTCTTGCCCTTTTGAGCTAAAGAGAGCCTGATAGCGAGCCTGTCTCGCTGCAGCTTCGATGCCTTGTCCTTGAGCGTTGACTTCTACTGTGGCGATGGTCACTTCACATCCTAAAAGACGGATACGCTCAGCAACATCACGACTGATCTGATCGCTGTTTGCCTGAAGCTGATGATCGACAACGACCACATCGACATCTCCTAAAGACCACCGTCCACGACGAATCAGATAGGAGATGGCGGCAGTCAACGCCATCGAATCCGCTCCACCAGAGCAGCCGATTCTAACCGGATCATTGTCTCCATATCCCCTATCGAGAAGGGAGCGAGCGGATTTTTCCACCTCTTGGACAACAGTCAAAGATGCTAAAGAAAGTTCCCGATATGCCATTATTCCCCCCACATCTCATCTAACGGGGATAAAGATATCTCTCCTATTCGCCATCGATTCATTCTCATCGTTACGATCCGATCACCCTTGAGCGCAGTGACATCCAGCCAATTCTGCGCTGACCCTATCGAGCCACGATCGCGGATCTGAGCTATCGGGGAAATCGTTGACGATAAGAGCAAAGACGATGACAGCATGATCGTTGGTGACCAGATAGCCTGCCAATGAGGACACATTACTTAAACTACCCGTCTTAGCCCGGATATCTCCCCTGCCTTGCTGGGCGTCCTCAGCAGCAAAGCGAGAGCGTAAAGTTCCAGTAGAAGCGCTTGTCGGCATAGCTTCAGCGACGAATCTTAGCGATTTATTCTCAAGGATATGCCGGATGGCACGAGTCAACATGGCAGCTGTGAGACGGTTATTAGTCGAAAGCCCAGATCCGTCTACCAAGACGGCTCGCTCATCCCAAATTCCCAATTCTTCACAGATCTCTTGCACACTGTGAGCTCCCCCTTCAAAGGTCGGCTCTTTCCCACGCGCAGATGCCACCAGGCGATAGAGCATATCGGCAATGTAATTGTCGGAATGAAAGAGCATTTCTTGGACAAGAACACCGATACGCGCAGAGGAGATCTCGGCAATGGTTGTAGCTCCTGCAGATGACATCGCCCCTCCAAGATGAACCTCAATTCCACGATCGCGCAATTTTTGCGCAAAAATCTCACATGCTTTGATTGCAGGATCGTCTAGGCCATTGGCTCCGGCTCCTTCGTCTACGCTCAACGAGCTGATCGGAGCGACGAAAACACGATCAAGCGGATCCCAATCTGGATGCCACATCTGAGATCCGAAGGCCGAAGAGTCATAGCCAAGAGTGACTCGAGCGATGGAGCGTTCATTGAGGGAACGGACGGTTGAATCGGCAAGGTCGTCCATATTGCTCACCTGGACATAATCTCGCCAAGGATAAGCCTCAGCAGACGAAGCCAAGAGGGGATCCCCTCCCCCGACAAGAATGAGATCTCCGTTATCGTTCAAAGCGGTAGTGGTGCTCAAGCGGTGATCGGCACCGAGCTGGTGAATAGCGGCAATCGCCGTGATGATCTTCATTGTAGATGCAGGAGTCAGCGGGGGTTCAGCGTCATTCCCATAGATCAAACTGTCGCTATCGATACTGGAGATCGCCATTGCGTATCGAGCGGAATCTGAAGGACGATGGGCGTTTATGATCTGTTCAATAGCTTGAGCGTTCAATGGCGGAGAGGTCAGCTCGTCACTGGCTGCGACCAGTCCATGACCTAAGCGGTCGAATTCAGGCTGCAAGGATTGGAGCACTGACGGATCGATCTCGGCTTGTCCGTGGGGATTGAACCATTGGATTCGAGAAGCTGCAATAGTTGCACCAGCTACCGAAAAAGCCAAAATCGATGCACAGATGACCGTGAGCACTCGAAATCGATGTTTTTTCACCGTAAACCCCGCGCGAGATTGCACTGATGCCCCTTAAAGACGATAACCTGACCTATATAGTTCAATCTTAAGGATGGTTCCGTTGATCGACGACTTACGCATACCAGATGATCCGCCACGCGCCGGGATCACATTTGACATGACAGTCGAGATTCCCCGGGGCACGAAGAACAAGTACGAGATGGACCACATTACCGGTCGTATCCGTCTTGACCGGACTCTCTTTACGTCCACGCAGTACCCCTATGACTATGGATTTATTGAAGGCACCCTCGGTGAAGATGGTGACCCTCTTGACGCCATGGTCATCTTGGCTGAGCCCACATTCCCTGGCTGTCTGATTGAATGTCGCGCTGTCGGCATGTTCCAGATGCAAGATGAGATGGGTGGCGACGATAAGGTCTTGTGCATTCCGACGGCCGATACCCGCCGCAATCACATCGATGACCTGGACTCCATCGCCCAATTCACTCTCTTGGAGATCGAGCACTTCTTCACCGTCTACAAGGATCTTGAACCTGGTAAGTCGGTTGAAGGCGCGCGTTGGGTGGGACGAGAGGCTGCCGAAAAGGAAATTCTTGCCTCTATGGAGCGAGCCAAAGGCACTCCCTATGAGCATCACAAGGTAGATCTTCAGTGATCTATCGATGTACACAAGGTGACGTCATATGACGTCACCTTTTCTTTGTCCTAGATTTTCCGCATAGATCACAACCTGCCTCCACGCTCTATCTCTACACGAAAGCGACTAGGAGATCTGCACAGTTCATTCCCAACCACACGGCAAATAAGCATAGGCATGAAGTGAGCAAGCAGTAGGTGATAACTGCCGAGGAGCGCCTTTGTAAGATCTGTTCGACTAGCTGCCAGCAATAGGTGCTAAAGGTGGTAAAACCTCCGCAAAATCCAGTGGTGATGATAGCCATGACGGGGTTGTCCATTATGACAGTGATAAATCCGATGATAAATGAGCCGATGATATTGACGCTAAGAGTCCCATAGGGAAGCAGATATCGCTGAATGCGCTTATCAACGGCTGATTCAATCGTTCGGTCAAGATGATAGCGACTGACAGCTCCCACTCCCCCAGCCATACAGATCAGCCATATCATTCCCCCTCCTCCTTGGCAGTCACGACCATCCCGAGACGGTATCCGATGAAAACAGAGCAAAGGCCACATAGAGTTGAAGCGATCAGGTAGCAGATATCACTGTGAGCGATCACCATCTGAGCCAACGCAGAATAGGAGGTGAGGGAGCCTAAGAATCCCGCTGTTATGGCGGGGGCTATCCATGAGATTGTCATTCGATCAACTCGTGGACGCAGATATCCGAGTAGAAAAGAGCCAGCAAGATTGGCAACCAACAACCCTATATCCGCACTGAAGATCTGTCCGCAGATGAAACGCAAAGCCGTCCCCATCATGCCTGCGATCATGATCGCAAAGCTCACCGCTATTCTCTGATCGATCGATAAGAGTAAAGATCTTCGTCTACCGGTAGATCTCGCCATGACTACCACCCTTCTTTCAAAGAGCTCACCTTTCGGTGCGATCTCTTCTTTGGAGGATAGCCAACTTTTATCTTCACCGTCTCCTCTCCAGCTAGGCTGGCTTCATGCATCGTCTTATCATCATGCGCCATGCCCAAGCAGCTTCCTTCGCTGAAGGTGGAGATAAGGCTCGTCCCTTAACTCAGGAAGGAATCGTCCAGGCGAAGAAAGCGGGTGAACATTTACGAACCATCGGAATCGAATGGGTGCTGTGCTCGTCTGCCATCCGAACGCGTCAAACCCTGGAGAATCTGGCTTTGTCACGGCAGGACGGGTCGCCTCATGTCGATTTCATGGATTCTCTTTATAGCGGTGGACTATCAACTCTATGTCAGCGCATCAGTGAGATCGACGATACGATCAATACTCTTCTGGTAGTTGGACATGCTCCCACAATTCCTGCCCTGGCATCCCAATTATCGTGGAATGAATCCCACCGCGATGCCGATCGTTTGCGCTGCTTCTACCCGACGGCTACCTTCAGTGAATTCACCCTTGATAAGAGCTGGTCTGCATTTGTTGAAGGGGATCTGTCTGATCTGGATACCCACGTGGTGCGTACCTGGCATCCTTAGGGACAGCTTTCAAGCTATCGAGCCTATTTCTCGCTGTCTTTGATTGATTTCCAAAATTCAGCGGCGAAAGAACGGATAGAGGCTCCATCTGTTTCACCAAGGGTGGCTTTGCCGAAAACCACCATGACATAGTGGGTATCGACTCCAACGCAGGTGGCATCGAAACCGGTATCTGTCATATCGCTAGCGCAATAAACACCGTTATCGGAATGGAAATTCTTCCCGTCTAACGTTTCAAAAAGCTTTTGATAGGCGGGTTGAACATCTGAAGTCTGCTCGATTCCATATTTTTCAGCTCTTCCCACCGAAACGTTGAGACGAATCTTCGTCTTATCGTCCGGAGCGGCTTCATAGTAGCTTGCCAGATCGCCGGAACTATCGACAGCCGGATCGGCAGAGCGCGTAAAGTCACCGATATTTTCACTAAAGACGGCAGCAACTTCCGCAGGTAGAGATGCACTCGTCTGGGCAGATGCAGAGGGAGCGGCACTCATTGAAACAGACGGACGCGTAGAAGCGGAGGGAGAAGCAGATGTAAACCCTCCAGTCTTATGCGGTGAGCAGCCTGTCATGGCGACCATTGCCGTGCACATTCCAGCGACAATTACGGCAGATACGATACGCATCTTATCCCTCCAACGGTTTTCTTCACCTTCAAGCGTAACGGGAGAAGTGATTCATCCCAACACTGAGCAAGAGCCTTTCTGATTTACCGACTTTTCATATCTACCGTCTTGCACTTTTTAGCGCGATATAGAAATGATCGTCCCGTAGCTATCGGTATGAGAGCCCCGCCCGACTAGGGTGGAGATATCCATACCGACGAAGGGAGAGATCGTGACGTCCATTCTTATCATCAACGCCAGCCCCAATATCGACGGGGCTACGGTCAAATTGGTTAAAAGGGTTCTTGGCTCTCGTTCCTATGAGCAGATCAATCTTGTCGATTATCGCTTCGGTTTCATCGGACAAGAGATCGAAGATGACCAATTCGATTCCCTCGTTGAGATCGTCCGTTCAGCTGAAACCATCGTCCTGGCTTCACCTATCTACTGGCATAATCTCGCTTCGATCATGAGAGCCTTCCTCGAACGTCTCTCGCGTTGCGGATTGGATAGTGACTATGTCGGCAAGAAACTTCTCTGCCTCTACCAAGGATGTAAACCGAGCGACAAGACTATCCTCGCCATCGAAGATACGATTCAACGCCTCATCGATAAATCCCAGATGACCTGTCTTGGAATCGTCAATGGCAACGATGAAGATCAGGTGCGTAAGATCTCCATCGAGATCGCCAACACTCTTTAGCCCTGCCTATAACAGAGAAAGGACGCGCCCCAAAGAGCGCGTCCTTTGTCCTTATCCGATCACTTGACGTCGTCGTCCACCCAATCGAATGTACGGGTAACAGCTTTCTTCCACAGACGATAGGTGCGGTCACGTTCAGCCTCGTCCATCGTGGGATTCCAACGATCTCCCTCAGCCCAGTTATCGACCACATCTTGCTCGCCATCCCAGAAGCCAACGGCGATACCGGCAGCATAGGCGGCGCCCAAAGCGGTGGTCTCAGCAACCTGCGGACGAACCACGTCCACACCGAGGAGATCCGCCTGGAATTGCATGAGCAGCTCGTTGGCGATCATACCGCCGTCCACACGCAATTCGGACAGCTCAACTCCAGAATCGGCATTCATCGCATCGAGGACTTCACGAGTCTGGAAAGCTGTCGCTTCCAAGACAGCGCGAGCCAAATGTCCACGGTTGTTATAGCGAGTCAAACCGACAATCGCACCGCGAGCATCATCTTTCCAATAGGGAGCGAACAGACCCGAGAAGGCTGGAACGAAATACACACCGCCGTTATCTTCAACGGTGCGCGCCAATTCTTCGATCTCTGGAGCTGAAGAGAACATCTTCAAATTGTCACGCAACCACTGAACGAGAGAACCCGTCACCGCAATCGAACCTTCCAAGGCGTATTTTGCGGGCTGGTCTCCGAGCTTGTAACAGACGGTCGTCAATAGACCGTTCTGGGAAGAAACGGGCTCTTCACCGGTATTCATGAGCATGAAGCAACCTGTACCGTAGGTATTCTTCGCCATGCCCTTTTCGAAACAAGCCTGGCCGAAGGTCGCCGCCTGCTGATCGCCGAGAATACCGGCAATCGGGGTATCGATGAGCAGACCGTTCTTGCGTCCATATCCGTAGACCTCAGAGGAGGAGCGGATCTCAGGCAACATCGACATGGGAATGCCCATATCTGCACAGACATCTTCACGCCAGGACAAGGTCTTGATATCCATCAACATGGTGCGCGAAGCATTCGTCACATCGGTGGCATGAACTCCTCCACTGGGGCCACCAGTCAAATTCCACAGAGTCCACGTATCGGTATTACCGAAAAGAAGATCCCCTGCCTCAGCCTTTTCGCGCGCTCCTTCCACATTGTCCAAAATCCACTTGATCTTAGGACCGGAGAAGTAGGTGGCGAGAGGAAGACCGCAAATCTCCTTGTACTTATCTGTTCCCTCATCTCCAGCGAGCTGACGGACAATCTCTGAAGTACGGGTATCTTGCCAGACAATCGCGTTATACACCGGTTCGCCAGTGTTCTTATCCCACACGACAGCAGTCTCACGTTGGTTGGTGATACCGACAGCTGCGAGGCTATGACGGTTGATCTCAGCTTTCTGCAAAGCATCCGCTACGCAGGCTCGGATATTATCCCAAATCTCAATCGGATCGTGTTCAACCCAACCAGCCTTGGGGAAGATCTGTTCGTGTTCACGCTGACCAGTGGCGACGATCTGACCGCTATGGTCAAAGATGATCGCGCGCGATGAGGTAGTTCCCTGATCGATAGCCAGTACGTATTTCTTCTCTTCAGTCATTATGTCCTCACATCGTTGTGTTGGTGGATAGACCATAGAAGGTCTCATGTGTACGTGTTAAGAGAATAAAGCTGGGCTCTCGGATTTCCAAGAGCCCAGTGGATAAATCAGAAGACGACGGGAGCGAGCAAACCTGCCAGGACACCACCGATACAAGGAGCGACAACAGGAACCCATGCATAGCCCCAATCGCATCCGCCCTTACCCTTGATGGGCAAGACGGCATGTGCCAGACGCGGGGAGAGGTCACGAGCGGGGTTGATCGCATATCCGGTCGGGCCGCCAAGAGACATACCGATCGAGGTCACCAGGAGGGCAACGCCGAGAGCACCCAGCCAACCGAGATTGACCGATGCCAGACCGCTAGCTTCACCGGCAGGTCCAATGGACAAGACGACGAAAACCAAGACGAAGGTGGCGAAAATCTCCGTTACGCAGTTCCACAGAGGGTTGCGAACCTCGGGAGCTGTGCAGAAGGTTCCCAGTTTCGCCGCCGGATCGAGCTGTTCGTCATATTGCAGCTTGAATGTCAGGTAGGCAAGGCATGCACCGATGAAGGCGCCGATCATCTGAGCGGCAATATAGGCACCGATAGAGGCGGCGCTAACGGCAACGCCAGGAACGAATTCTTCAGCACCAGAGGCTGCGATACCCAAGGTGACGGCAGGGTTCAGATGTCCACCGGATTTGAAGGAGACCAATACACCAGCGAAGACGGCGAAGCCCCAGCCCCAGTTCACCAAGAGCCAACCAGTTCCTTGAGCTTTGGATTTCGCCAAGGTCGTATTAGCGCAAACCCCAACGCCGAGGAGGAGGAGCAATGCGGTTCCCACAAGCTCCGATACGAAAATCGATCCCAAAGTAGCTTCCATGAGAATAGCCCTTTCTGAAAACGCGACCCGACAGTGGGCCACTTCTCCTTTTTCTCTGACGGTTTTGACCAGTGCAGTGAGAGCTTCATTGCTTAGCAAGCCGCTATGAGCTTCGGCTTACCCCATCCCACGACGGATCTGACCGTCTATGCGCAATATCTTAGCGTTCGCCATGAGATTAAACACTCTCCAGGCGTTATTTTGATACGGATTTTCTTCTCTCATAATTCAAAAGAGGGGAATAGAGGGCTTTAACCTCAATTAAGAAAACGATCCGTTACGCTTAGAAGAAGAGGATATACGATGCCCTTTTCATAGACCGATACATCTTCGACACAAATCGTCTATCTGCATTTTAGATACAATTCAAACGGCGTCATCACCCATTCATATCGCTCAAGAAATTAAAGAATTAGACGCGATGAGCCTGCAAGACATAGCCCAGAGGAATCTTGGGATATCTCTCACCAAGACGATAGAAACCCGGATGGGAATCGGGAACCATCTGCTGAAAACGCCGCCAGGGAATCTGCTCTACTTCAACGAAATCGTCAATCACGAGCCCTGCTTTCAACAATGCAGTGAATATTTCTCCAAGATCATGATGCCATCCGTGATATCGGCGATGCTCGATGGTACCGCCATCGGTATAAGTCTGTCCTTCATCTTGGGTCATCACGCCCGTATTGAAATAGTCGTCGTCTATCCGAACCCCTTCGGAATTATCGTAGGCGCACATCATTGAAAGAGGATGATCCTCTCGAATGAAGAAACGTCCTCCTGGACGCAGAAGATCGGCGACGGTATTGGCCCATTCATTAAGATCGGGAAGCCAATAGAGAGCCCCCACCCCGGTATAGACCAGATCGAATTGACCTCCTTGCAAGATCTTGACAGCATCGTAGACATTGCCTTGAACGAAGGTGGCATCGATCCCACAACGCTGCGCGATCTGCGTAGCGATATCGACTGAGCGCTGGGAAAGATCTATCCCTACCACCTGGGCGCCAAGACGCGCCAAAGAGAGTGTGTCAAGACCGATATGACATTGCAGATGAACAGCGGTGAGCTGCTCTAAATTACCAAGACGTTCTCGATCGATTGCAACTACCTCACTGAGGGCAGATGGATCGGCTACAAAGGCATCCACACCGTAGAAATCAGACTGGTAGTGAATGAGAGCTCGATCATCCCAATTGGCCTGATTATCAGCGAAAAACTCTTCATTACTCACAGATCCACCCTATATCACATTGCGAGAATAAGATTTTTTCTTCACCTGGACGCCAGAAGAGATATTTTCACTTTCAGTCGCCCGATAAGAAGAAAAATTTTTACCGAAATGTTATCTTGGCAGTGATGTTTATTATCTGCCAAGATGGCATACTTGAACCGTGGGGAGTCATAGCTCGCATCACTTCCCACGCGATTGACCCCATCGAACCAAAGGATCGTCATGATACGCCGCCACATGACCCATCTGAACGCCTATATCTTCCTCGTCGTCGCCTTATTCGCCGCACACCTACTCTTTGACGTCAACCTGGTTCAAGCGATAGCGATCACCATCCTGATCGCCATCGCCTTTACGATCACCCAAATTCCTCAAAACGCTAGGAATTATCACCTGAAAGGCAATGCTGCCCGCCACGATTCCACAAGCGACCCCCATGCGGGTTGGCTGCGCGGCCTTTCCCAGCACTGAATATCTTTCACCAACGCTTCTACGAGCGCAGATAGACGACTTAGCCGTCTGTCTGCGCTCTTTTATCAGTAGAGATCGATCCATTTTTGAGAAAAGTTTCCTGTCCGGGAATTAAATCTCAAATCCAATCGTTTTTCCTCACGGTCGGCGATACGCCACCATGATTGACGAAAATGAAACGGAGTTTATATGTCTCTCATCAATACCAAGATTCTGCCCTTCACAGCTCAGGCTTATCGCAATGGCGAATTTGTCGAGATCACCGAGCAGGACGTCTTGGGCAAGTGGGCGATTTTCTTCTTCTACCCCGGCGACTTCACCTTCGTCTGCCCAACTGAATTGGGTGACTTAGCCGAACACTACGACGAGCTGAGCGAGCTCGGCGTCGAAGTCTATTCAGTATCGACCGACTCTCACTTCGTCCACAAGGCATGGCATGATTCCTCGGACGAAGTCGCCAAGGTTCAGTACTACATGCTCGGCGATTCCAACGGTCAGCTCACCAATAATTTCGACAATATGCGTCAAGGAGCTGGTCAGGCTGACCGCGCCACCTTCCTCATCGATCCTGAAGGTGTCATTCAATATATCGAGCGTACCGCTGAAGGTATCGGACGTTCTGCCACCGAATTGTTGCGCAAGGTGAAGGCAGCTCAGTACATCGCCGCCCACCCTGGCGAGGTTTGTCCCGCCAAGTGGGAAGAAGGCTCTGATACTTTGACCCCCGATATTGACCTGATCGGCAAGATCTGATCGACCTTCATCTCGGACTCTGAGCATCGTGGCAGCGCTGATCGCTGCCACGATCTCTATGCCCACCCATTGCATTCATCCCTGGTCTCAATGTGAGGAAAGTCATGCCTAAAACCCTTCTTGATAAAAATCTGCGCGCTCAACTCGCCTCGTTGATGCCGCGTATCACTGAAGAAGTTCAGCTTGTCGCTTCTCTCGACGATCGAGAGGCATCCGCTGATCTCGCACAACTCCTTGACGATATCGCCTCCCTTTCGGACAAGATAACCGTCGTTCGAGACGATTCGGCTTCACAGCGCCGTCCAGCTTTTTCAATCCGTCGAGTCAATTCCGATATTTCCATCACCTTTGCCGGAATCCCGATGGGGCACGAGTTTAGCTCTCTCGTTTTAGCTCTTCTTCAGGTGGGAGGCAATCCCATCAAGGAAGATCCTGAACTGATTGAACAGATCCGTTCCTTGGAAGGCGACTACGAATTTATCACCTATATATCCTTGTCCTGCCAGAACTGTCCCACGGTTGTCCAAGCGTTGAACACGATGGCTGTTATCAATCCGCGTATCCGTCACACCTGTATTGAAGGATCTCTCTTCCAAGAGGAGATCGAGCAGATGGGGATCAAATCGGTACCGATGATCTATCTCAACAACGAGCATTTTGGTCAAGGACGCACCACGATTGAACAATTCGTCTCTCGTCTGGACGAAAATTCTGGCTCAAAGGCCGCTGCGAAACTCAATGAGAAAGATCCCTATGAGGTTCTTGTCGTAGGTCAAGGCCCTGCCGGTTGCTCTGCTGCGATCTACCTGGCTCGCAAAGGTATTCGCACCGGCTTAGTCGGCGAACGTTTCGGTGGACAGGTTCTCGACACTGCCGAGATCGCCAATTTCATCTCCGTTCCTCAAACGGAAGGACCGAAATTTGCAGCGGCTCTGGAGGCTCACGTCAACGACTACGATATCGATGTCATCAAATCTCAGAAGGCTACCCGTATCGTGCCAGCTCAATCACCTGGTCAGATGCATACCGTCTTCTTCGGACAAGACGCCTCGTTGAAAGCCCGTGAGATCATCATCGCCACAGGAGCACGTTGGCGCACAATGGGAGTTCCTGGAGAAGATGAATATCGCACCAAGGGAGTCACCTTCTGCCCCCACTGTGACGGCCCGCTCTTTAAAGGTAAAGATATCGCCGTAATCGGTGGAGGTAATTCCGGAATTGAGGCTGCGATCGATCTGGCTGGGATCGTTCGCCACGTCACCGTTATGGAATTTGCCGATAGCTGTCGAGCTGACGAAGTGCTCATGAACAAAGTCAACTCCTTAGCGAATGTTGAGATCATCACCAATGCCGCCACCACTGAGGTGATCGGTAACGGTTCTGAAGTCACCGGGCTTCGCTATGTCGATCGCACCACCTCAGAAGAAAAGACTTTGAATGTGGCGGGCATCTTCGTCCAGATCGGATTACTACCCAATACGGAATGGCTGGATGGACAGATCGACCTCAATGAAGGGGCGGAGATCATCTGCGATGAGAAGGGAGCTACCTCTCTTGAGGGCATCTTCGCTGCAGGCGACTGTTCGTCCGTTCCCTATAAGCAGATCGTCATCGCTCAAGGATCGGGGGCGAGCGCTGCTCTAAGCGCTTGGGAACATCTGATTCGCAATAGCTGATCTACCTTTTCTAAGAATCTTGACCGCTTTCTCACGTCTAAGCGGTCAAGATTCTTTTTATCGGTTAATCTGTCATTCAGCTAAGGGATATGAGAGGTAGACCATGACTAAGAAAACGATCTTTGGCACCGTTATCAGTGCGATCTTGCTCTTGATCGCACGGCTGGGATTTGCTGCTATTCTTCTCGCTCATGCATGGTGGCGTTGGTCTATCGCCGGTATGGATGTACAGATCGCTACCATCGCCGCCTCTGGTCTTCCCCAGCCTGAGATCTTCGCGTGGGGAACGATCGTCCTCGAAGTGCTCGGTGGAGCTCTCTTGGCTTTGGGGATGTTGACCCGACTGATTTCAATCGCAGTCATCGTTCAAAATGCGATCATCATCGCATGGATTAAATGGCCTGCTGGGATCTATCTCGCTCAGGGAGGTTTTGAATATAACGCCGCTTTGATCGCCTTAGGTATCGTCTTTACCGCTGTCGGCTGTTTCTATACCGGCTTTGATGCCATTCTTTTCCGCGGATCCAAAGGTGAAACGGATACCTCCAAGATCGAGCAATATTATCCCCAACCTTCATAATGGCAACTCTCGCCCAGATAGCCGCTAAGGCTGAGGTCTCTTTAGCAACAGCCTCCCGCGCTCTCAACACCTCGTCTGGACGTAAAGTTCGTCCCGATCTTGCCGAACGCGTCTTGGCTGCCGCCAAAGAATTGGGATACCCAACCCATAAGATCACCTCTCGCAGCACACAGACGAATAACTGTATCGCTGTACTGGTCAATAATATTGCCGATCCCTATTTCGCCCAGATTGTCGCAGGGGTGGAATCCATCGCAGAACGAGACGATTGCCTGGTTACGATCATCTCGACAGGACCACGCGCCCATGCCAAAGCTGAAGCCGTTAAACTGCTTGCCGATCAACAATTGCGAGCGATCATCATCGCCGGAGGACTTCTCTATCCTGATGCTGCGATAGCCGATCTGGCTCACCAGCTGAGCCTTGTGAGCTCACGCGGTATTCCTGTTGCCAGCATTGGAACCGATTTTTCTCACATCCACTCGGTAAAAGTTGCCAATCATGAAGGAGCTGTCGCCCTAGCTCAATCCATGATTGAACGCGGATACCGCGATGTTATTCTCCTCGCTGGACCTGGAGATCATAAGGGAGCCTTAATCCGTTCGGACGCTATCGCCGATACGATCACCACATTAGGAGGAAGAATCCATTTACGTCTCAACACTCCTTTTGGACGTCAGGCAGCCTACGATGTTGTAGGAGGGATCCTCACTTCACAGCATCCTCAACTGCTCATGTGCGTCTCCGATGGGTTGGCCTTAGGGGCGATGAGCCGACTTCATGATGCTGGGATAAGCATCCCAGACCAGATCGCGATCAGCGGTTTTAGCGATATACCGATCCTGCCCTATCTATCTCCACGCTTAACCTCTGTCGATCTCAATGCCTATGGCAGTGGACAAGCCGCTGCACGAATCGTCATGGATCCTCCTCAACAAATCGTCAGCCATCACATGGACTACCATGTGCATCTGCGGGAATCCACTCCCTATCTCAAGCCTTCAATAGTGTGTTGAGCACACGGAAATTCTCATCGTATTCTTTTCCATTCTGGCTCTGAGCACGATAGATTTTTCTCATGCTGTTATCGGATCGCGATATCGTCTCTCAGATCGAAGCCAAGCGCATTTCTTTGGATCCTTGGGATCGATCGATGGTTCAACCGTCCAGTGTAGATGTCCGTTTGGATCGTTTCTTCAGAATTTTCCAGAATCATCGCTATGACTGTATCGATCCAGCATGTGAGCAGCCCGACTTGACTCGCATGGTGGAAGTCGATGCTGACGAGGTCTTCATCTTGCACCCTGGAGAATTCGTCTTGGGGGCGACATGGGAATATGTCACTTTGCCAGATGATATTGCCGCCCGTCTTGAAGGAAAGTCATCTCTTGGACGTTTGGGATTGCTCACCCATTCGACCGCCGGTTTCATCGATCCGGGCTTTTGCGGACATATCACCTTGGAATTGTCGAATATGGCGACCTTGCCTATCCGCCTCTATCCGGGAATGAAAATCGGACAGCTGTGTTTCTTCCAGCTTTCTTCAGCTGCCGAAGCTCCCTATGGTTCAGCGACAACCGGCTCCCATTACCAAGGACAGCGCGGACCGACAGCGAGCCGTTCTCATCTGAATTTTCACCGGACGGATATCTCTAAGATCGGATGAATTCACGCCCTGCGATAGGCAAGACGGTGTGCGATCGCATCGCCGATAGATTGCACCAACTGGACGATGACGACCAAGATTGCCACCGCTGACCACAGAGCAGTCGCATTGAATCGCTGATAGCCATAGCGGATCGCAAAATCGCCGACTCCACCTCCGCCAATGACACCAGCCATCGTGGAATATCCGATCAAGGTGACCAAGGTCAACGTGCCGCCAGCTACCAAACCGGGAAGGGATTCGGGGAGAAGGACTTTGAAGACGATATCTTTCGTCGAGGCTCCCATGACCGTGGCAGCCTCGATCTTGCCGACCGCAACCTCGCGCAAAGCCGCTTCCACCACCCGTGCATAGAAAGGAATTGCTCCGATCGCCAGCGGAATGATCGCTGCAGTCGGTCCATAAGCAGTGCCCGCAATCAGACGGGTGATGGGGATAAGGACGACGATCAAGATAAGGAAGGGAATCGAGCGGAAAAGGTTGACGATCGAACCGACGACGGAATTAAACGGACGATTCGGATGTAAACCATCAGGAGCTGTCAACCTGAGGAGAACTCCCAAAGCGATACCGAAGATGACAGTACAGATGAAAGAACCGCTCACCATCCAGGCAGTCTGAGCGAAACATGTGGACAATTCGGGAATAATATCGTGCAAATTCTGTTTCACAGCTCAATATCCACTTCATTTGAGGCCAGATAGGATCGAACCGCTTCTCGATCAAAATCTTTATCCGGATGGGTGAGGTGGACGCGTAAACGTCCTACCTGTTTACCAGCGATGGTGTCAACAGCCCCACCGATAATCGACACATCTAGGTTAAATCTCCTCGTCAACCCGGAAATAACAGGCTCAGTTGTCGAAGAACCGGCGAAGGTTAATATCGCTGAATTTCCCTGATGCTCACCTGGTAGATCGGAGAGAGGAAGCAAAATATCGGCCAAGCGAGAACCTGGCTGGGCGATCAGCTCATCAAGATTTCCTTTCTCGATGATCTGTCCAGCGCTCATCAAAGCGGCGGCATCGCAGATTCTGCGCACCACTTCGGATTCATGGGTGATGAGTACGATCGTCACTCCTGTGGATTCATTGATCGTCTTAAGAAGATCGAGAATCTGTTCCGTCGTGGACGGATCCAATGCGCTAGTCGCCTCATCACAGAAAAGGACTTGTGGACGGGCTGCTAAAGCTCGAGCGATGCCAACCCTTTGTTTTTGTCCACCAGAAAGCTGGGAGGGATAGGAATGAGCCCTATCGCTCAAACCTACCAATTCCAATAGCTCCCCCACCCTTTCTTTGCGCTGAGCTGAGCTCATACCTTGAATCTCGAGAGGGAAAGCGATGTTATCCGCCGCTGTACGCGAACCTAGAAGGTTGAAATATTGAAAAATCATCCCCATACGGTGACGGATAGCCCGTAGACCAGCTCTGTTGAGGCTGGTCAACTCGGTAGAACCGATCGTCAGCGAACCTGAGGTCGGTCTTTCCAAAGCGGTCATGCAACGCATCAAAGTGGTTTTACCCGCTCCGCTTTGTCCCAGAACTCCGAAGATCTGACCATCTGGAATGGTGAGGCTGACGTTATCGACAGCGACAACCTCTTTACCTTTATGGCGGTAGACCTTACTCAGATTCGCTATGTCGATCACAGATCAGCCTTTCGCGGGAAGTACCGAACCTTGATAATTCTCGGTGATATAGGTCGCCAATTCGGGAGATTCAAGAGCTTTCACCAGTTTCTGGACGCGAGCATCGTCCGCAAGATCTTTCTTGACGACTAAGACGTTGGCATAGGGGTTATTCTCTGCCTTTTCCAAGATCAAGGCATCGGTGAGGGGAACTAGCCCTGCTTCGAGGGCATAATTACCGTTGATAACTGCCAGATTGACCTTAGGATCGTCCAAGGTAGCCGCCAACTGAGGACGCTCGATGAGAAGGAAGGAGATCTTCTTATCGTTCGTCACAACATTCTTCTCGCTCACCTGGGCATAGTCGAGATTCGGATCATCTCGTTTCACGTCAAGGGTGATCAATCCTGCATCCTCTAGAAGGAAGAGGGCTCGAGCTTGATTTGTCGCATCGGAAGGAATGGCGATGACCGCACCTTCAGGGATATCGGTCAACGACGAGACCTTCTTGGAATACAGACCCAGTGGCTCGATATGGACGGTGGCAACCGACACCAGATCGGCATCTCCGTGGGCTTTATTCCAATCGTTGAGATAGGGAACATGCTGGAAGAAATTGGCATCCAAATCGCCAGATTCTACGAGTTGATTGGGGTCGATATTACCTGAGATCTCGGTGACAGTGATGTCATCTTTCGTGATGAGCCCTAGATTTTGTGCTTCTTTGATCAATTCAGCATGGGGAATGACATCTGCGATCACCTTGAGTGGTTTGCTCTGATCGGCAGATACTCCTCCGCCCGATCCACAAGCGGTCAAAGACGAGGCGAGAATAAGAGCGGACAGTCCTGCTCCAAGTTGACGTAGTCGCATGAGAATTTCCTCCATTGTAGTGATCGGATTTTATTTCAGATCGTCTACCAGCACGGTCGCAGCGATTCTGCATCGTGGTTGTCCAGGATCGCTACCACTCATGAGGAGCGATCAGACCGTGCTGTCAGCTGGGCATTCGCATGCAGCACATGGGCATCATGAACTCGCGGCTGCTCAAGCCACGATATGTGTTGATCTCGATACCCATGTCCATGAGCATAGAGGATCGTATCCATCATCGCCAAAGTATCCACGTTGTGAGACAAGCATGCCCCAAGGTGGGTGAGGAAGATCTTACAAGAGCGTCAATAATTCGATTCGGCAAAGACTAATACGACAACCCAAGAGGGATCGCAGCTTTTTATAAGAGATCTTCATCTATAGCCAAAGCGATAAGAAAGAAAGAGAAGGTCAGCAGACAGCACTCCTTCATCAAGAATGCAGATAACTCTATGGAATCGACATCAAATAGTTAAACAACTTTCAACCTTTCAGCCTTTAAGAAAGTGACAATATCGTGCAATTCGCAGTAATTCTTAACTCTCTTAATAGCTCGATCATCGACTAAGAAAAGAAATGAATAAATCATACTCTTCGCTATTTTCAATTAGATCTCTCTTGTTCACATACATATCAACGGCCATCTCCACCAATCTCACTTCTCGGCGCCGACATCCCTCCTCTTTCTATGGTGACGATCATTCATAGATGAATTACTTAACCCCAAATAGCCTATATCCTCAACCTTGAAACAAAGACTAAAATAGCTAGAATAGAGTAGAGAGAATAGCGAACAAACCAAGGTTTCCAAGAGAGGGAAACTCATCCATAACACATCAGAAGGAATAGAAAATATTGAATTAGTAAAATTAATTAAAATTAAAGATCTATTTACCCTTAGCGAGATATACTTCCCCAGAAATAGAGAGAGGATATACGCACAATATCCCCTATCGAAGCCAATCCCCTCAGCCAGTAGAGGAAACCTACTATTTGCATATATAATTAATTTATCTATTCCTTAAAATTACAGATATATCAAGATTTTTTACCAAATCGCCATATCGCTAGAATCCCCATTCGTCCTCCCCTAATCTTGTGCCGAAGAATCAATTTACTCAGCAGTCAGAGGCGATAATGCATACGGCTACATCACAATCTACGTCCGCCTCCACTCATCGCTATCGGCAATATCGTCGCCACCTTCGCCTCATTATCATCGCATGCGCACTCATCGCCACACCGTTGATAACGATCACCATTGGGGCGGCATCGCTCAGCGTCGATCAGGTCGTCTCGATCCTGCTCAGCCATACGCCTTTTTTCCACCCAGAGATTACGTGGACGCCAGCTGCGGATGCGATCGTATGGAAGACGCGCTTGCCCCGCATCATCACCTCGTTGACCGTCGGGGCAATCCTCGCCGTCAGCGGAGTTATCCTTCAAGCTATCGTGCGCAATTCCCTAGCTGAACCCTATGTTCTAGGCGTCTCATCGGGAGCCTCAAGCGGAGCGGCAGCAGCCCTCATTCTGCTCGGCCTTCCCTCCAGCTTCTCAGTCGAAGTATGCGCATTTACGGGAGCTCTCATCGCAACTCTCGCGGTCTTGACAATCACTAGAGGCTCCCACTCACCTCTCCATCTGATCTTGGCAGGATTAGCGGTCGGTTTCGGTTTTCAAGCTTTAACCAACCTCATTATCTTCTCATCAGGCAATCCAGAGATGAATCAGGCTGTCATGTTTTGGATGTTGGGATCACTAGGGCGTTCCTCATGGTCTCAGGTGGGAATCGTCACCATCACCGCCTGTCTCATCACGATTATGGCAACTTATTTCGGCCCTGTCCTCGATGCCCTTGCGAGCGGAGATAACACAGCTCTTTCCGTCGGAATCAACCCCGCAAAAGCCCGTTTAGCCTTCCTCATCCCCACATCTGCAGCGGTGGCGATCGCCGTCGCTGCAGCTGGAGGAATCGGATTTATCGGTTTGATCGTCCCCCATATCGTCCGCTCGATCATCGGATATTCCCACCGTCTTCTCACCATCGGATCTGCGATGATTGGGGCTCTCTTCCTCACTTGGACGGACGCAATTGCCCGCGTTGTCTTCGCCCCCACTGAATTGCCGATCGGAGTCATCACCGGCCTGGTTGGCGCACCCTTCCTCGTCCTTCTCGTCCACAGACAGAAAAAGGTATCGGCCTAACCGATACGGAAAGGAAAATGATGAATAAAGCATTCATCCTCGTCTCAGCAGCAGCCTTGTCCATTTCACTGGTCGGCTGTGGTACTTCACAAAATTCTCCACAATCCTCCCCAGCATCGGGGCACTATCCGGTAACTGTTGATTCCTGTGGAGAGAAGATCACCTTTAACGAAGCTCCAAAGAATGTCCTCATGCTTTCAGAAATGGACGGCTCAATCCTCTACGATCTTGGCGTTTTAGATCACGTGACAAAACGAGCAGGTAACGACAAGATAAGCGGAGAAGCTCCAGACTACGAAAAGGCTCTCCAAGCCATTCCGAAGATGGAAAGCGGGTCTGTCGATAGCGGTGGTGCTGCCGTGAGCACAGAAGCCGTCTTGGACGCCAATGCCGACCTCGTTCTCGGCTATGACAGTGGCGCCGATCGCAAAGGTCTGAACGAAGCTGGAATCCCCCTCTATTCCCCTCCAGCTCTGTGCGCCAATTACAGCATTGAGAAAGCTGACTGGTCGCTAGTCGATAAGGAAATCGATACCATCGCAGCGATCTTCGGTGTGGACGAAGCCACCGTCACCAAGGTGAAACAAGCCAATAAAGCAAAAGTCGATGCCCTATCTACGACAGAATCGACCACAGCCAGCGCTGCCGCTCTCTACGTCACTCCTGGTTCCAGCGAATTTTACGCCTACGGCACATCGTCAATGGTTCAGCCCATCTTTGAAGCCAACGGACTGATCAATAGCTACGCGGACGAGAGCACCCGTGTCTTTGACGCCTCGATGGAAGATCTACTCAAGCGCGATCCTGAGTGGATCGTCTTGCTCACCGAATCCGCCGATGCTCAAACCGCTATCGATACGTTGAAATCCTTCCCCGGAGCAGATGGCCTCCAAGCTGTGAAGAAGGGACAAGTTATCCGCATCCCCTTCGTCTTGACCGATCCTCCGAGCACTCTGTCCGTTCAAGGAGCTGTCGAGCTTGGAAAAGCTTTGACTAAGTGATCTCGCGGTGGCTTGTCTGAGGGCAAGCCACCTGTTCTTTTCAGGGGTTATCATGAAATTTCGATCCATCATTTCTCTTCTCGCAGCATCTGTTGTACTCACCTCGTGTTCGTCCATTCCACACACCTCATCTTCGCCTCAGGGCGAGGAGGGATATCCCGTCGATGTCACAAGCTGTGGGAAAACCTTGCATTTCGATAGACGACCGCAGAAAGTCATCATGATGTCCCTCGTCGATGCCACGATCATGGATCGCTTGGGTCTGCTCGACCAGATCGACTATCGAGTGGGAGATAACCGTCTGCCAAGCGATTATGCGGATCTAGCCAAACGTATCGACGCCATTCCCACTTTGGATGCCTCCACCAATGACACCGGCGGAGTGGTCTTATCGAATGAATCGATCCTCAACGCCGAAGCCGATCTGATCATCGGATATTCCCCCTCAGTTTCCGATCAATCGGCTCTGGAAGAGGCCGGGGTTCAGATCTATACCACCGAGGCCTATTGCCCCGACTTTTCTGCCGACCATGCCGATTGGTCTTTCGTCGATCAAGAAGTCGACAAGATCGCCGCGATTTTCGGCGTCCGGGAAAGGGGAGAAAAACTCAAGGAGGAGATCCATCGCACGATCGATTCGATCTCAGTTCCCGATCGCCACACCAGCGCAGCGGCTCTCTATGTCACGCCGGGATCGTCCACTTTCTACGCTTATGGTTCCTCTTCGATGGTTCAGCCCATCTTCGAGACCAACGGTTTGACCAACGCCTACGCAGACAACTCCACCCGCGTCTTCGACGCCTCCATGGAAGATCTGCTCAAACGCGACCCCAAGTGGATCGTCATCCTTTCAGATCCCTCCAGCGCTCAAGAGGCGTTGGAGTCGTTTAGTTCAATGCCCGGAGCAGACGGGCTTCAAGCCGTTCGCAATCACCGGATGATTCATCTGGATTTCCCCTATACCGATCCTCCGAGCGATCTGTCGGTCGAAGGGGCACGCCAGCTTTCCACCGCTATGGAGAAAGCGTGATTGAAGTCCGCGATATCCGCGTTGAACGAGGGGGTCAGATCATCATCGATCGCATCGATCTGACCATCCCTCACGGTCAGGTGGTGGGGATCGTAGGGCCGAATGGTTCGGGAAAATCGACCCTTCTGCTCGTCCTCTATCGCGCCTTGGATGTGCAATCGGGAAAGGTGGAGATCGATTCGGTAGATATCTCCACCATGAGCAGGCGTGCGATCGCTTCGAAGATCGCCGTTGTCGCTCAAGAACGCGATGCCTCTTTGGATTTATCCGTGAGAGATTCTGTGGCTTTGGGCCGTTTGAGCGCACGACATCTCATAGGCTACGGCGACGAGAGCGATCAGATGCTGATCGATCAAGCTCTCGCCCGTGTCGAATTGAGCGATATGAGTCAGCGCCTTGTCAGCCAGCTATCGGGAGGAGAACGCCAGAGGGTGATGATCGCGCGGGCCATCGTCCAACAAGCCGATCATCTTCTTCTCGACGAACCGACCAACCATCTCGACCTGCGCCACCAATTCGCTTTGCTCGATTTGATCTCCACTCTTTCCTGTACGACGGTGGTGGTGTTACACGATCTGAATTTGGCTGCCGCCTGTTGCGATCAGATCATCGTGCTCGATCACGGAGCCATCGCCGCCTCAGGACCTGCTGAAGATGTCCTCATTCCCGAGGTCATCGAGCCGATCTATCGTCTGGATGTGACATCTGTCATACACCATGGACGCCCTCATCTCATCTTCGATCCCATCAGAAAGGTTCAGATATGAATGTCAACCAGCTGCTTGCCGCCTGGCATGAACAGCAGACGGCTTTTATCGAATTGCGTGATCTTCGCACCCGAATCGTCACAGACGTCTTGGCCTATCGCCGCGAGGAGCTATCCCGTCCGCTTAGAATTCTCGACATCGCTTGCGGACCGGGCTCTTTAGCCCACGCCACCCTCGAGCGTCTTCCCGATTCCACTGTGGTCGCTATCGATAAGGATCCGATCCTGCTGCGTTTGGGGCGCGAGACGAACCGCTATGGCGACCGTCTGCTCTTTATCGACGCCGATCTCGACACCTCTGCTTGGCTCGACGCCATCCCTGAAGGACCATATGATGCGGCGATCTCGGCCACCGCTTTGCACTGGCTACCCCCTCATATCTTGACGCGTTTCTATATCGAGGTGGCCCAAATTCTCACTCCTGGCGGAATCGTCATGGACGCCGATCACCTTTACCACGATCACATCAGCCAGCCTTATCTGCATCAGATGGATGAGCAGATGCGCGAGAAATTCCGTGTGCATTCCTTAGAAGAGGGCACGATGACCTGGGATCAATGGTGGCATGAAGCCTGTTCGATGCCCGGATGGGAAGAAGAAGCAGCTGAAAGAGAACGCCGCTGGGCAAACGATGGCCCTACGCTCAAGGTGAGCGCCGCATTTCACCGTGAGGCGATGAGAGCAGCTGGTTTCAGCGAGACGGGCCAACTCTTCCAATTCTTCGACGACCGCATCGTCTATGGACGTCTGCCTGACGATTGGACAGGCCAAAGAGCATGATCTGCCCGCTGCGAGATGGGAAGCCTCCGCGTGGCTAAAAACCCATCTCGCACAGGCTGCTAGTCTCATGTCAGATAGACCGTGACGATAAAGGAGATGTCATGAAAGCTCTGCTCGCTGTTCCTCTGGCCGCTTTTCTTACTGTGGGTCTATGTTCATGTAAGGGCAGCGATTCTTCATCATCTCCTTCCCCATCGGTGGTCTATGCGGAGCAATCCGTCGTTCCCGCCCATGAAGGATTTCACTCCGAAGGCGAACATATGGTGGCACACGATAGCGAATCTGTGGTCGCTGGAGCCCGCGGAGTGAAGGTCACCATCACCCAACCAAAACAGAGCGCTACATTCACCTTCGATACTCCCACTTCCTCCCAGTTCAGCGAATGCACCTACCGCTTCGTCGGACAGATCTTCGTCTGTACACGTTCTGGAGACCAAAATTTGGTGTACAACTTGAATTTAACCGATAACTCTCTAGCAGCTGTCGTCGATCACGAGGGGAAGAATATCTCTGAACAGCTTAAAGCAGACGGCAGTTGGGATCAGGCGCAAGCCGATATGGTGGCAACAAAAGAGGCGATCGATTCCTATATGCACGATCATTTCCACATGGATATCAAAGAGGCGATCCTCAATCCTCCAGCATGATCTAGAAGAATATATTCCTCATTTTTACAACGATTCAGTAACAAAATAGGCAGTCCGAAGACGGCGAGGCTAGCATATAGCCAGTTACAAGGTTAGCTAAGGCTAATCTTTAAGCACACAACCTCTTTGTGAGGAAGACCGTAAAGGATCTGCTATGAACCGCATTCTTCGCTCCTGCGCAGCGGGCGTTATTGCCCTCTCGAGCGCTCTTGCTTTCAGCGCCTGCTCAGGAAAGACCACCCCTGCCAACGATGCTTCCAGCGACTCTGGAAAACTCTCCGTCTTCGCCACGACCGGCTATCTTGCCGATGCTGTGAAGAATATCGCTCCTGAAGCCGACGTCATCACTATGGTCGGCCCTGGCGGCGATCCCCATACCTATGAGCCATCTACCCAAGATACCGAGAACATCAAGAATGCCGATCTGGTCGTCTGGGAGGGTCTCCATATGGAAGCCCATATGATCGACATGCTCTCAGCTTTGGACCCTGCCAAGTCCATTGAGGTGGGCCCGCTCCTCCCGGAATCCGAATTGCTCGATTGGCCTGAAACCGATGACAAGGGCAATAAACTGCACGATCCGCATATCTGGAACGATCCTCAGCTGTGGGAAAAGGTCGTCACCGAGGTTGGTAAGAAGCTCGCTGAAGTGGACTCCGCCAATGCCAGCACCTATACCGCCAACGCGGAAGCCTATAACAGCAAGATCGAATCGACGATGGAAGAAGCCACCAAGATTCTGTCCGGGATCCCCGCCGAACAGCGCATTCTCGTCAGCGGACATGACGCTTTCAACTATTTCGGACGCGCCTTCAACTTTGAAGTACACGCCACCGATTTCGTCTCCTCAGAAGCTCAGATGAGCCCTGCTGAGATCGACGAGCTCGCCGCTTTGATTGCCGAGAAGAAGGTTCCCACCATCTTCGTAGACAACCTGGCAAACCCGCAGGCCATCACCTCTTTGAAGGAAGCTGTGAAGGCAAAGGGATGGGATGTCAAAGTTTCCGACAAGGAACTCTATGCCGACTCCCTCGGTGAAGAAGCACCCACCGATACCTACCTGGGTGTTTTGAAGTACAACGCTGAAGCCCTCGCTGAAGCTCTCGGGAAGTAATTGAACGGATCGAACGTGTCGCATTTCGCTTGCCAAGCCCATCGTCTGACTGTTGCCTATCACACCGATCCGGTACTGATCGATATTGATCTTGCCGTCCAGCCCGGTGTGGTCATGGGGGTCATCGGCCCCAATGGCGCAGGAAAATCCACTCTGATTAAGGCGATGTTGTCTCTCGTGAAGCCTCTCGCGGGTACAGTCGAATTCTTCGGCTCTCCGCTTGCCAAGGTGAGACAGAAAGTGGGATATATGCCTCAGTCCTCATCAGTCGACTGGGATTTCCCCACCACTGTCCGAGATGTGGTGACGATGGGAACCTATGGGTCGCTGAGCTGGTGGCGACGTCCAGGCAAAGCGGAACGCATGCGCGTCGATGCCGCTCTCGAACAAGCCGATATCGCAGAGCTCGCCTCTCGCCAGATTGGCGAGCTCTCCGGCGGTCAACGCCAACGCGTTTTTCTCGCTCGAACCCTCGTCCAGCAACCCGATCTGTACTTTATGGACGAGCCTTTCCAAGGAATCGACGCCAAAACTCAACAGTCAATCCTCGACGTTTTGCATCGCCTACGCAGCCAAGGTAAGACCGTCGTCTTGGTGCATCATGATTTGACCACCGTCGCCGAATACTGCGACGAAGTCACCCTCATCAACCGCCATCTGATCGCTTCCGGTCCTGTCGAAGAAGCCTTCACCAAGGAGACTGTCAAGGTCGCCTATGAAGTCAATTCAGCCAACGACGCTTTCCTCGAGTTGATCTCATGAGCCTGATCGATTTTTTCACCAACCATACCTATCGGATGGTCTTTGCAGGCACCACCATCGTCGGCTTTGTCGCTGGCATGCTCGGCTGCTTTTCCTATCTTCGTAAACAATCGCTCATCAGCGATGTCATCTCTCACTCTTCATTGCCAGGTGTCTATCTGGCTTTCCTCTTTATGATCGGGATTCTCCAAGCGGACGGACGCAATATGCTCGCCCTCGTCATCGGAGCGGTTCTGATCGGCACCTGCGCAGTCATGATGACCAATACCATCACCCGCGTTTCCAAAATCAAAGTAGATGCGGCTATGGCATGTGTCTTAACCATGTTCTTCGGGGCAGGAATGATCTTGATGCGCCTCATTCTCAAAGGAAATTACAAGGGGAAAGGCGGCATCCAAGATTATCTTTTCGGAAATGCCTCCGTGATTACCTACGCCGATTTGGCGATCAGCACATCGGTAGGAGCTGTCGCTTTGATCGTCATGCTCCTGTTCTGGAAGCAATATGTGGTACGCAGTTTTGACCCCGTCTACAGCGCGACGATCGGCGTCAACTCAACACTGATCGATATCCTCATGTTCGCTACGATCGCGATCGCTACCGTCATCGGGGTGAAATCGGTTGGACTTGTCCTCATGGTCGCCTTCGTCGTCACTCCCCCTGCCGCCGCCCGTCAATGGACGAAACGCGTGTGGACGATGACCCTTCTCTCGGGATTTTTCGGAGCTCTTGGCAGTGCTCTTGGCGCCTATATTTCAATTTCTCTAGGGAAGATTCCTACAGGACCTCTGACAGCTCTTGTCCTTTTCGCTATCTTCGTCGCTTCCTTACTCTTCGCTCCTCAGCGCAGCATTATCGTGCGTTATCTGCGCAGACGCCAGGCGCGCAAAGCTTTCTTGGAAGCGATCAATTCCGACAATTATCGCATTCAGCTACTACATGAGGAGAGCAGACGATGAGCTATATTGCCGGCATTATCGCCGTTGCGATCGCAACGGCTCTCGCCTGTTCCATTCCAGGCTCTTTCGTCGTCTTACGGCGCAATTCAATGCTTGTGGACGCCATCGGACATTCCGCTTTACCCGGTATCGTCATCGGCTATCTCATAACGCGTAACCTGGATTCTCCAATCCTAATTTTCGGGGCCGCTCTGGCCGGACTTGTGGTCGTCTTGGGCAATGAATATCTCATCCAGACCAGGCTCATCAGCGGAGACGCTCCTCAAGGGCTCATCTTTCCCGCCCTATTCAGCCTGGGAGTTTTACTCATCACGCTCAAGCTTTCCGATATCCATCTCGACGAACGCTCTGTCCTTGTCGGCGATGTCAATCTCGTCGCCTTCCACAGCATCAATATTGCTGGGATCGATATCGGACCGGCATATTTCTACCTCATGCTCGCTTTAGCTGCGATCAATCTGGTCATCATGGCCTTGCTCTTTAATAATTTGAAAATCACCACATTCGATCAGGAATTCGCACGTACTTTAGGGATTAAAACCCACCTCATCAACGCTTTATTCATGTTCGATATCTCGTTGACTGTCACTGCCGCTTTCAGCGCAGTAGGGGCGATTTTGGTGATCTCTCTCATCGTCATTCCGGCTGCAACTGCCCGTCTACTCACCAATAATCTGCTGACGATGATCGCTTTATCAGGGCTGATCGCTGTTCTAGGAGGCTATGCAGGATTCTGGGTCGCCTATTATTTTGACGCATCTACCAGCTCAGGAATGGCGATCTTCTACGGTCTATGTCTGCTTGCAACGATTGGAATCACCCGTATGTGGCGTATCATCGCAGCGCGACGCTCCCACCGTCTTCTATCTAAAACATCGACTATGACTATGGCGGCATAGAAAAGCGCTAAGCATATTTTTCTATTCTTAATATCGCTCTCCAGATCATGAGATAGATCAGATTTCATCCCTTAGATCTGCTCTGCCCATTTATAATCAACAGTGGTTTTATCCGCAGAATCATCACGAAAGAGGAGGTGCTCATGGACGCATTCAACGAGATTATTGGTCACATTTCGAGTTTTGTCTACACCTACATTCTTATTTTGCTTCTGGTCTCCGCTGGCATATTTTTCACAATTCGCACGCGTGCCGTCCAGTTCAGAATGTTCGGCCATATGTGGGCCACGATCATGAAATCGCGAACCGTCGAAGGAGAGGGGATTTCTTCCTTCCAGGCATTCGCGATCGGTATCGCTTCCCGTGTGGGAACCGGCAATATCATGGGTGTCGCCCTGGCATTGATCCTTGGCGGACCAGGGGCTGTTTTTTGGATGTGGCTGATCGCTCTGCTGGGCATGGCGACCGCTTTTATCGAAGCGACCTTGGCTCAGATGTTCAAGATTCGTTCCACGGACGGAACCTTCCGCGGTGGACCTGCCTACTATATTGAGCGCGGTCTCGGCCAGCGAACCTGGGGTATCGTCTTCGCCTGCTGTTTGATTTTCACTTTCGGCTTTTCCTATAACCTTGTCCAGGCAAAGACCATTTCGGGAGTCCTACAGTCAACATTCAACCTGCCCACCTGGGTAACCGCCGTGGGATTGATCGCAATCTGCACCCCGATCATCTTCGGCGGTATCAAGCGCATTGCAAAGGCTGCTGGTGTCATCGCTCCGATCATGGCGATTGTCTATATCGCTTTAGCTATCGTGATCATCGCGATTAACTTCCGCGAGATTCCCCATGTATTTTCCCTCATTGTCACCACCGCTTTCACACCTCTTGCCGCTGGAGGCGGATTGGTGGGAGGTTTGAGTGCAGCGGTTCTCAACGGCGCCAAGCGGGGTCTTTATTCCAATGAGGCAGGTATGGGTTCAGCCCCCAACGCTGCCGCCACCGCAACGGTAGCTCATCCGGTTCAACAAGGACTTATTCAATCGATGGGCGTCTTCGTCGATACCATTTTGGTCTGCTCTTCTACAGCTTTCATCTGCATCATCTCCGGTATCTACGAACCTGGAGTGACCACCTCCAAAGTCGCCGAAATCCTCACTCAGCAATCCATCGCCGCTCAACTTGGCGACTGGACGAAGATCCCGGTGGCGATCATCATCTTCGTCTTTGCCTATTCGTCCATCTTGGGTAATTACAGCTATGCCGAGGTCAATTTGGACTTCATCCGAGGCGTAGGCAAGAACAATATGTGGCTGCGCGCTCTCGCTGTAGTCGCTGTCGCTTTGGGAGCTGTCCTAGACTTGAGCACCGCTGTCAACCTTGCCGATCTCTCCCAAGCCGCGATGGCGCTCATCAACTTGGTCGCCCTCTTCCTCATGGGTGGTTGGGCTGTCGCCGCTTTGAAAGATTATGAGCGTCAGTGGATGAAGATCCGCGCAGGAGAAACCCATATCCTGCATTTCCGCGGCATCTCCAATCCCGATCTTCCGAAAGATCTTCCCGAATCTGTCTGGGTTGAAGATTATGGGGTAGTCCCTCAAGCCTGATCGGTCATATCTGTCAATGTGGTGGTATGCAATTGCATACCACCACATTTTTATTGATTAAAAACTCATTTTTCGTCCGTTTAATATCCTTTTCCAAAAGATCATTCATCAGACCTTTTATGTCCCTACCTCTTTCCTCTTCTTGATCTCGATAGAGTTATATTCATGTGTGGAATTATCGGATACGTCGGTGAACGCAATGCGACCGATATCATCGTCGACGGACTACGTCGCATGGAATATCGCGGTTACGATTCGGCAGGAATCGCCGTAGTCTCCCACGGTAAACAGCTTGTATGTAAACGCGCTGGCAAATTGGCGCATCTCACTCAAGCTCTCAGTGAAAAACCTCTGGATATAGCCCACCAAGGTATCGGTCACACTCGCTGGGCTACCCATGGTTCCCCTGACGACCGTAACGCCCACCCCCACCTTTCCGCCGATGGGAAAACCGCCATCGTCCACAATGGAATCATCGAAAATCACGCTCAACTACGCGAAGAATTAAAAGCTCACGGTATCGAACCGATCTCCTCTACCGACTCTGAAGTTGCCGCCCATCTGCTCTCCCTAACACTTGCAGAAGGAGCGGATTTATTAGAGGCGATCTGTCATGTCGCTCAGCGGCTTGAAGGAGCTTTCACCCTTGTCGCCACCGATATACGTTTCCCTGGGCGGATTGTTGCTGCACGACGCAACTCTCCCCTGGTGCTCGGCATCGGCGAGAAGGAAAATTTCTTAGCATCCGATGTATCCGCTTTCATCACACACACCCGCGAAGCTGTCGAGTTGGGACAAAATCAAGCTGTGGACTTGACCGCCGACGCCTATCGCGTGGTGGATTTTGATGGGAAGGAATCAACTGCCCGTCCGTATCACATCGATTGGGATGCCTCTGCAGCGGAAAAGGGAGGTTTCGACTGGTTCATGCGCAAAGAAATCTTCGAACAGCCTACAGCGGTCGCCGATACACTCCTAGGACGCTTCGATTCTCGCGGTGAGCTGACTCTAGATGAGATGCGATCTATCTGTCCAGAAGATCTACGGCGTATCAATAAAATCGTTATCGCCGCCTGCGGATCTGCCTATTACGCGGGTATGGTCGCCAAATATGCGATTGAGCATTGGACTCGCATACCGTGCGAGGTGGAATTGTCCAGCGAATTTCGCTATCGCGACCCCATCATCGATCCACATACTCTGTGTGTGACGATCAGCCAATCGGGTGAAACCGCCGATACCTTGATGGCAATTCGACATGCCCGCGAACAGGGAGCCAAGATCATCGCGATCTGCAATACCAATGGAGCTTCTATCGCGCGTGAATCCGATGCTGTGATCTACACCCATGCCGGTCCTGAAATCGGAGTGGCGTCCACGAAGGGGTTCATGACTCAGCTTGTCGCCTGCTATCTGCTCGGCCTTTATCTGGCTCAGGTACGGGGGATGAAATTTGCAGACGAGATCCGTCTAATCACTGATGAATTGGAAACTATTCCCGCAGCCATCCAGTCGATTCTTGATCGTAGCGATGAAATCTACTCTTTGGCTCGTCGTCTAGCCTCTCGCAAGGATTTCATCTTCTTAGGCCGCCATGTCGGCTATCCCATCGCCCTAGAAGGCGCTCTCAAACTTAAAGAGATCGCCTATCAACATGCGGAAGGATTCGCCGCTGGCGAGCTCAAACACGGCCCTATCGCCATCATCGAACCCGATATGCCAGTTTTCACCATCGTTCCTCCCCGTGGACGAGATCAACTTCACGACAAAGTCGTTTCCAATATCGAAGAGGTTCGGGCACGAGGTGCTGCAACAATCGTCTTGATCGAAGAAGACGACATGAGTGCCCACGCCTATGCCGATACGGTCATCGCTTTACCGAAAGTCTCCACCCTCTTACAGCCTCTCGTCGCGATTGTTCCTTTGCAGATGATCGCCTGCGAGATCGCCGATAGTCTCGGACACGATGTGGATCAACCACGCAATCTGGCAAAATCTGTCACCGTTGAATAGAGGTTGACAAAGCAGAACAGATCTTTCCTTTCATCTCCTTCCCGATAAGGAAGGATCTGTTCATATCGTCTGGGATAATGAGCAGGTGAGCACCCGTTATCCTGTTCCAGATCGTTATCCGAGCTATTCCAGTCGCACTCTGAAAAGCACCCATTCGCATTCACGTCTTTATACCTTGTGTGACGCAGCTTTCGCATTGGCCGGTCTGGTCATGGCATTTTGGTTCGCCTGGTTGCTTCTCTTATCAGGACTTGTCTGGAATTGGCGTGCCGCAATCTTGCTCATCGTCTTTTGGGCGGTACTCACCTATCTGGCTCTCCCCCGCCTCCATCAGACTTTCACCACCCTATATGTCCCAGACTATTTCATGGCGCGCACTAAAACAGGAGATGGTCTATTGGGAGATCCGATCAATCTCGCTCTCATGGGTTCTGAAGCCGATCTCCATGCCGCTATGACACGTGCCGGATGGACGAAAGCCGATCCGATCACTATCCGTTCCTCTCTGGGAATCATCCTGTCATCTCTTCGTAAAACCTCCTATCCGCAAGCTCCGGTATCGAATCTTTTCCTCTTCGGCAGACGACATGATTTCGCCTATCAGCAAGAAGTGGACGGCAACGCCCTCCAGCGCCATCATGTCCGTTTCTGGCATACGCCGAAGGATTGGGATCTACCAGGTGGACGTCAAGTCGATTGGTTGGCGGCTGGCACTTACGACACTTCAGTAGGACTCTCGTCATGGACTTTACAGATCACTCATAAGATCGATGCCGATATCGATGCCGAACGCGATTACATCATCGACTCGGTGCGCTTCACTGACCCCGAAAGCGAAGTCGATGTCATCGACCATTTCACCACCGCCTATCACGACCGTAACGGTGGAGGAGATGCCGTCCACACCGATGGCGATATGCCGGTTTTAGATCTGAGTGGAGCAGCTGAACGAGCCACACGAGATGGCTATGAACTACCTGAACAATCCTCTATCGTCTCCTTCCACCATCCCTCCTTAGATCGCTCTCTCGACCACGAAATTCCACCGCTTTCCCTCACTTTCAGCGGTATCATCTTGGTTCTTCAAGCGATCATCACGGGAACATCCATCGCTCTTTCTCCCGCTACCTGGAACGATCCGAACAGTTTTGAAGACTATCTGACTGCAGCTTTATTACTCGCTCCTTGTGCGGTATCTGTCGTGAATCTAATCCTGTTCGTCCTGTCTTTGAAACGTCAGCTGTGGGCGCGTTTGCTTCTCTTATTCATCGTGACGATTTCAACGTTCTGGGCGCTCAGTCAGGTGGTCAAAACCGATGAGATCTTGCTCACCCCCTATATGTGGACGGGTCTTTCCGTCCTGGCAGTACTGTCCTTGAGCGCTCCGGCGATCCGCGCTTGGATCAAAGGGAAATCCACACCGAGCGACAGCGGAGATACTCCCGCTGAACATCTGGGAGATTCGCTCATTCCCTGATCTATATCCTGCAGTTGCGCACCATGACGATCACGGAGATTCCAGCACATAGACAGATCGCTATGGCGCTCGTTATCAACGCCCATAGCAATGCTATCCATTCCATCTGGTGAGTATCACATGAATGAGGATAAAAATCTATCGCCTCTAAAAAATGACGGTGAGATGGAGATCCATCCCACCGTCATCTCAGCGATCTTTTAGGCGTTCATCGCCGCTTTAGCGGCAGCGAAACGGGCGATCGGCACGCGATAGGGAGAGCAGGAAACATAATTCAAACCAACGCTTTGGAAAAAAGCGATGGAATCGGGGTCCCCGCCATGCTCACCGCACACACCACATTTGAGATTCTCTTTGGTGGAACGACCTTTTTCTACACCCGTACGGACGAGTTGTCCCACACCGTCCACATCGATCGATTCAAAGGGATTGCGCGGCAAAACGCCGTCCATCACATAGGAGGAAAGGAAGCCGTTTTCAGCATCATCTCGACTGATTCCCAAGGTCGTTTGCGTCAAGTCATTCGTTCCGAAAGAGCAGAAATCGGCATGCTTAGCGATCTGGTCAGCGATCAAAGCTGCACGAGGCAACTCGATCATCGTGCCAACCGTATAGTCCATCTCAACTCCCGCTTTTTCCAACTCATCATCTGCCGCAGAGACCACGATGGCGCGCTGACGTTCGATCTCGCTTTCCAAACCGACCAGCGGGATCATGATCTCGACTTTGACAGTCTCTTTCTCACGTTCCAAAACTGCTAGAGCAGCGCGAATAATCGCCCTCGTCTGCATCTCGGGAATTTCGGGATAGAGCATCGCTAAGCGGCATCCACGAGTTCCCAACATCGGATTTTGCTCATGGAGTTTCTTCACCTGAGCCAAGGTGGCGCGAGCCGCCTCCAGGTCGTGAGGATCTCCACCTGTGAGTTCCAATTCTTGAACCTTCAAAGCGGCGTCTACATAGTTCGGGAGGAATTCGTGGAGAGGAGGATCGAGCAGACGGACGGTGACCGGCAATCCCTTCATTGCGGTGAAGATGCCTTCAAAATCGCTTTGTTGCATGGGCAAAATCTTGTCCAAGGCACTTGTCCGCTGTTCAGGGGTCTCTGCCAAGATCATCTCTCGCACTGCCGGCAGACGATCTGAAGCCATGAACATATGCTCGGTGCGACATAGACCGATACCTTCAGCTCCCAATTCGCGGGCTTTCGAGGCATCATCGAAATTATCGGCGTTGGCTCGCACCCCCATGGTGCGCACCTTATCCGCCCAGCTCACGACGCGAATGAAATCTTCATTGATCTGAGGAGGAATCAACGTGAGAGCTTCACCGAAAACCTCACCGGTAGAGCCGTTCAAGGTGACGACATCGCCTTCTTTGAAGGTGCGTCCTTCAATAGTCAACGTCTTGGAAGCCAGGTCGATCTTGATCGTCGTTGCCCCTGCCACACAGGGTTTACCAAATCCTCGAGCTACCACAGCAGCATGGCTGGTCATACCGCCGTGAGCTGTCAAAATACCTTGTGCTTGCAAAACACCATGGATGTCGTCCGGTGTCGTTTCGTAGCGGACGAGCACCACCTTGTCGCCTTTTTCGCCGCGCTCTGCTGCGGTATCGGCATCGAATACCAACTCGCCAACGGCCGCGCCGGGCGAGGCAGGCAGACCTTTAGTGATCGGGCTAGCGGTATTCTTCGGATCGATTGCCGGATGAAGCAGTTGATCCAATTGAGACGGTTCGATGCGACGCAAGGCTTCCATCTCATCGATGATTCCTTCGTCCACCAGATCGGAGGCGATCTTCAAAGCGGCGGCTGCCGTGCGCTTTCCATTGCGAGTCTGGAGCATATAGAGCTTCCCGTTTTCAACGGTAAACTCCAAATCCTGCATGTCTTTATAGTGCTTTTCAAGACGATCCATCGTCGCCAAGAGTTGATCGTAGGCTTCGGGAAGGACATCTTTCATCTCTGAGAGGTGACGCGGGGTGCGGATACCTGCAACGACATCTTCCCCTTGAGCATTGACGAGGAATTCACCGTAAAGGCCATTTTCACCAGTCGAAGGGTTACGGGTGAAACACACACCGGTAGCAGAGGTCTCTCCACGATTCCCAAAGACCATCTGCATGACGTTGACGGCAGTGCCTAGGTCACGCGAAATATTATTAGCTTTACGATAGACGTCCGCGCGAGGATTACCCCACGAACGGAATACGGCATCGACGGCGCGATAGAGCTGCTCAAGAGGATCGGATGTCCACTGTCCACCCAGAGCATCGTTGGAGATCTGCTTGAATTCTGCAACCAATTCTTTGAGATCGTTAGCATCTAAATCGGTATCCATCTGAACGCCCTTGGCAGCTTTCTTCGCACTCAACGCGTCTTCATAAAGATGGGCATCGATTCCCTCAACGACCTCGCCATACATCTGAATGAAACGACGGTAGCAATCCCACGCGAAACGTTCATTTCCAGCCTCTTGAGCAACAGCTTGTACCGTCTCGTCATTGATACCCAGATTCAAGATGGTATCCATCATTCCCGGCATCGAAACGACAGCTCCAGAACGTACCGAAACTAAAAGCGGGCTCGTCGTACTTCCCAATTTCCGACCAACCCGCTGTTCAAAGGCTGCAAGTCCAGCAGCGATCTGTTCACGCAATCCCTCAGGCCATTGCCCACCGTTATTCATCGTCTCAACGCATGCCTGAGTGGTGACGGTGAATCCGTCCGGAACCGGAACGCCGAGCCTGGTCATCTCCGCCAGATTTGCTCCCTTACCACCGAGGATCGATTTCATCGAGGCATCGCCCTCGGAGATTTCGTAGATGTACTTCTCGCTCACTGATGCAATCTCCTTTGATATAGCAACACTGGGTCTCCCCACTGTCAGCGTCCGCCATTGGACGGTAACACTTCTATTCTGCCCCCATTGTCCATATCCGACTAGAAAGCGCACTTTATTTCATCTCTCAGCGATATGGAGGGCATGATTCCATAGTCCTAGGGGGCTATTTTCAAACTTCCCGGTGGACGGCGCAAGCTGGCTCCTGCCTTACGTGCTCTCTCGTCAACAATATCGATCACTTTCGCCGCCGCCTCTTCGAGAGCTAATCCGGTGGTATCGATGACAGGACATCCCAAAGAACGCTGAATCTTACGAACTTCATCGAGTTCGTCATAGATCTTGACCAGATCGGCATAGCCTCCGTCTTTAACCCCATAACCTCCCATGGACTTAGCTCGTCTGGATCGAATCTGAAGGAGGCGTTCAGCATCGATCGTCAATCCGACTATGCGCCACCGTTCCAAGCCGAATAGCTCTTGAGGGGGCTCAATGCCGGGGATAAGCGGGATATTGACCGTCTTATAACCGACATATCCCAGATAGAGAGAAAGCGGTGTCTTGCCCGAGCGAGACGCACCCACCAGACATATATCGCATTCCCTCAACGCTTCAGGCATGATCCCATCATCGTTTCTGACTGCGAATTCCATAGCCGAAATTCTGTCGAAATAATCGGCTTCCACCCCGACGGGACGAGCGACCGCCTCATCCGCTTGAGATCCTGTAAGCCTTTCAAATGCGGCGAGGGTATCGCGGAAGAGATTCGCCTGCAAAATATTTTTATCTTCGCAGTAACGATCGACCATCGCGGCCATCTCTTTTTTCACCAAGGTATAGAGAATGACGTTATCGACCTCATTTTCAGCGCGTATAGAAGCCGTAATATCGTCAAAGACCCTCAACAAAGCATCGCTATCTTTCACCCTGGGATGGCGGACGATGGTAAATGTCGTCTGGGGAAACTGCGCCTGTGCAGCTCTGGCTAGACGTGCGGCTGTCTCCCCTGAGCTGTCGGCAATGACATGTATTCTCAGCGGTTTTAATGACATGGCCTCAGGCTAGTCCAGAAAATCTTTCCCGTCACCGTATCGGGGATGCTCCTTGTTTTTTCATGGGATTGAACGACTATGGTCTGAGCTTTCTAGACCTCACTCACGGTCTAGATGAGCTATCAATGAATGGGGATTATCCGATTATGAGAAGGAGAGATGATGCCACACTGGCTTGAATTGGGATCTCGAGGATTGATCGCCTTGGTCGCCATCACTTTGAGCATCTGTCTTATCTGGACTTTGATTCTCTTTCCGCTACGCCTCTCACGTCGCAATGGCACGATAGCTGCCTGGAAGGTTGTCCTCACTCAATTCATCTCGACCATAGTCAGCATCATCTTGTCCTTGATGATGGTCGTCTTGGTACTCAACCGCCAAAATGATTGGTTTCCCACCTGGTCGAGCCTGGTCTCGAGTCCAACCTTAAGCACGAGCGAAATATTCGGAGCTGACGGTAGCGCTCCTGTACAACCATCGTCATGGGTGAGGGGACATCCCACAGGACCTCAGGCAGATCCTAGAAAAAATCCTGCCTTTGGCGATCATCAATGGTCTGATGAGGCGGATATTCGTTCCCGCGGGGAATATATCACCGTGACGATCGCCGGAGTGAACTCCCATACTCCAGCACAACAAGCTCTCATCTGGTTACCCCCCAGCTATCTGGATAATCCGGATCGCTTCTATCCTGTGATCTTGGCCTTCCCCGGAATACCCGGTTCGATCAACTCCTATCAGCACGATATGCATATCGATTCGATCATCACCTCGCTCTCCAATGAAAAATCCATGCGAGAGGCGATCGTGGTTGTCCCCACGGTATTTCCCAATAATCGCGATACCGAATGCGTTAATTCCACCGATGGTTCGGTGAAGATGGAATCGTATATCACCGACGACGTCACCAGCTGGATCAAGACCAATCTACGCGCTGTCGATAAGAAAGAAGCCTGGACGACCTTGGGCTATTCCGCCGGTGGGTGGTGTTCGTCTATGGTGACGATGCGTCATCCCGACCGCTATCCAACCAGCATTAACTTGTCGGGATATTTTGAGCCTCTTTTCGACGAGAGCGATCCTCTTGTTTCTCCAGATGATCCCTCTTATTCCCTAGGACATATCGCCGAAACTGAAGCGCCTGAGGTCAAAATTTTCTATTGGTGCGCCCACGATGACGACCGTCCTATCGCGCAATTGGACGTATTCAAAACACAGGTTCAAAAACCCACCTCGCTCAATGTCCATCTCCTTGATAACGGCGGACATACCTGGCCAGTATGGGTAGACGGAGCCACTCAGGGGCTACGGTGGCTTGCAACTCAATCGGATCAATTCGCCTGGGAGCAAGCCTGATGAGATATCGCCATGTTGCCGCCCGTCTTACAGTGTGGATTTACGCTCTGGCATCGCTTACCTGTTTTATCGATTGGTTCACACACCGAGTCTTTTTCTCCTCGCGCCGAGGACAGATGAGCTTTGCAGAGATCATCTTCAGCTTCATCGGTATTCCTGCTCGAGCTTCTTGGCTATCGGGGCTCATCGTCGGGATGATCGCTCTCGGACTTATCCGCCATAAGAGAGTCGCCCTTTATAGCGTCGCTTTCTTCCAGGTATCTGCCATCGTCAGCTCGATCATGGTTTTGGTGTCATTCGAACAGTGGACGTCGGTAGAGCTGACAGCTTTCCATATCTCGATCTTTATCTCATCGATCGTTTTCAATAGCGCTGTTGTCATCATGTGCTTGTGGTTGCGTCCGCTTTTTCCAGCACGCGTCGCTCCAGGATCGTGGACAAGTTCAATCGCTATTTTGGTTCTCGGCGTCCTCATCTCTACCGCTATCGCCAATATCTTGCTTGCGATGTATCCCGGTAGGAGCGGAGCCCATCATCTCCAGCTGATCGCCATCGTCCTTAAAGCGTTGAGTATCGTCCCTCCTCCGAGTTGGCATGTCAGCATTCCCCAGCATCTTCCCCATACGGTCACAGTTCTTTTCGGAATCACTCTTCTGCTTGCCATCCTCGCCTTCTTGCGCTCTTCCGATGTGGAAGATGAATGGTCTGTTCAAGCTGAGATCGACGCCCGTCGTCTCATCGCCGATTTCAACGACGACGATTCCTTAGCCTATCTGGCGACCAGACGCGACAAGTTGCTTCACTTCTCTGCCGACCGGAAAGCCGCTGTCGCCTATCAGATTTTTGAAGGTGTGTGTCTGGCTAGCGGCGACCCTATCGGAGATGAGCGTTCTTGGCCGGATGCGGTGCGTTCCTGGCAATCTGTCGCCCACAGCTACGGGTGGATACCTGCCGTATTGGCATGTTCTGAGAAAGGAGCGCGCTGCTATAGCAGCGTATTGCATTTCGATATCCTTCGTCTTGGGGACGAAGCGGTTTTGATCCCTGACCAATTCTCGCTGGAACGACCAGCGATGGTTCATGTGAAACGCACGGTTCGCAAGATCAGACGGGAAGGTTTCACCTGTACGATCCGCCGTCAAGATGAAGTGGAAAGCGTTCAGCTTGAGGAAGTATATCGTCAAGCTGAACTATGGCGTCATGGGAAAGTTGAACGCGGCTATTCGATGGCTTTAGGACGTTTCAATGACCCATCTGATCCACGCGTGGTCATCGTTGAGGCTCGTGATTCATCTCACACATTAGTGGCCTTAATGACCTTCGTCCCGTGGGGGCGGAATGGCCTATCTTTGGATTTAATGAGACGTAGCCCTAAAGCTCCCAACGGGATCAACGAATTTATCGTCTCAGAGTTGATGACATGGTCATCAACTCATGCAGTTACAAAAGTATCGTTGAATTTCAGTTTCTTGCGCCATGTTTTCGCAGAAGCAGAGATGGTCAGCGCCTCCGCATTTACCAAGATGAATTCCAAATTTTTGGGAGCATTTGACCGTTTCTGGCAATTGCAACGTCTCTACCGAGCCAATGCGAAATATCTGCCACGCTGGCAATCTCGCTATGTGGCGATCTCATCTGCGATCACCCTGCCAGCTGTGGCTTTCGCCAGCGCTATTGCAGAAGGCTTCCTTCCCCTATTGGTCTCACGAAACCCTCATAGTAATCGTCGTCTTTTTGGCGATGATCTCGACAAAGTCATCGCCATTGAATCTCCGCCTCCTCCCACTCAAGAGTGGAATTCAGTAAATGACCAACAGCGTCAACGAGCTAAACACGCTCAAGAACTAGCTTTACACGGTTATCGCGTCAATCCTGTTGGGCGACGAGAGGGTATCCCTCTCAAAGATATAGATGACCCTTTTAGCGCCTGTTCATCTCATCCGCTCATCGGACGGATCAAGAAGATTCGAGACCACGGATCTGTCTGTTTCATCGATCTTGTAGACGGCGAGCACAGCGTCCAGATCATCGC
>JAEZYG010000090.1 GCA_023419175.1 Actinomycetes bacterium | reverse complement strand
GCTTACGGTATCCAGGCCGCTTCCCAGAAATTCTTTGGAGTAGATGCTAAGGATCTCACCGTCGCTCAATCCGCAGCTTTAGCGGCGATGATCAATTCCCCGTCCACCCTTGACCCGATGAGTGGGGAAGATGCCCAAGACCGTCTGCTTGGACGCTATAACTACGTGCTCAATGGAATGCACGAGATGAATACTTTGTCCGATGAGGATTACCAAGCCAATTACAATCTGCTACCTGAATTCAGTGAGAATCGCGTCAGCAATATGTATGAAGGATCCAACGGTTTCCTCATTCAAATGGCAGTGGACGAATTATTGCGTCACGGATTCAGCGAAGACCAGATCAACGGTGGAGGATTGACGATCACCACGACCTTCGATCCGCGTCTTCAAGAGGCTGCTGTCCAAGCCGCTCACGACCAGGTAGCCGCTGCTGTCGCCGATGCGATGCCCCTACGCAATTCCGATGGGAGCTACCAATACGACGAAGCTGGAAATCCGAAGAAGCCCGACCCAGAACAGTTACACGTCGGCTTGGCCTCTTTGGAAGTGGGAACAGGTGAGGTTCTCGCCCTTTACGGTGGTCCAGACTATGTGAAGTCGTCGATCAACTGGGCGACCACCCCGCGCTATGCCGCGTCTACCTTCAAGGTCTACGGCATGATCGCTGGATTGCGTCATGGTTTCGGTTTGGAATCGCGTTTTCAAGGTTCCACCTTTATTCCACCTGGTGACGACAAGCCGGTTAGCAATGATTCTGGGCAACAATATGGAACGTTGTCCTTAGAACAGGCTGCGATCTACTCGGCAAATACCGCTTTCGTGGACATGATGAGCCAGATCCCGAAAAATCAAGATGAATTGGTTAAAGCCGCTGCAGATGCAGGTGTTCCAGAGAATGATTCATGGCGTCCACAAGGTGTCCGTATGGTTCTAGGACAAGCCGAAGTGAGCGCTTTGGATAACGCCACCGGCTATGCCACTTTGGCTAATAACGGAATGCGTAATGAAAGCCATGTGGTGCGCGAAGTGAAGGATAGCTCTGGAAATGTCATCTATGTTGGCAATAAGGTGTCAAGCCAGACAGTAGAAGAAGCTGTCGCCCGCGATATTACCTCTGCTCTCTCTCAAGCTGCAGAACAGGGTCAGCGCAACGCTGTCGGATGCGATGTCGCTGGTAAAACCGGAACTGCTGGTACAGGTGGACAATCCGAACAAGGAGAAGTGGCTGCTACGCGCTCAGCGTGGCTAGCTGGATATACCAAGCAGATCGCGACTGCCGTCGTGATGGTTGCTGGGGAAAGCGGCAATGAAAATCTCGATGTCTACGGTCCTGGTGGTAGCACCTTCTATGGAGCTACCTATCCCAGTGCGGTGTGGAATCAATATATGGAACAAGCTGTTCAAGGTATGGAATGTCGCTCTTTCGATCCCGCTGCAAATATTCGTCCGACAGTGGCCAATACCCTTGCGCCACCTGTTGTGGTTGTGGAGGAAACAGAGGAGCCTTCACAAGATCCTTCATCACAGTCTTCAACAGCTCAGGAGAACGATCCATCGGCTGCACCCCAGCCCAGTACCCATGAAACCCTCGTCCCCCAGCCAACGACAACCGCTGTGGAGACCATGCCTGCCGTGATACGTCCTGAGAGACCTGCCTAAGGATTATCTATGACTCATCCGATCATCGATCGAGAGGATCTGAATCGTCGCCTTGGCGGTGCCATCGGCGCTCACGCCCAGCGCAGAGGGATATGGTTTGACCCGGTGACGTGGACATTCCTATCCGCTACTGCGATATGGGTGATCGCTCTTATCCGTCAATTGCCTTGTCGTCCGGTTGAAGGATCTCCCTTTCCCAACGCATATCTGCGCACATGCTATAGCGATATTCCCACTCTGTTTTTCACCAGGAATATCTTCGATGGGAATCCGGTCTATACGGGGCAAGGGTTGGAATATCCGCCGATCATCGCTTTATGGATTGAGGCGATGCGTTGGCTCACCCACCTGTCTGGGGGAGTAATCGGGATAGATATCTCATTCGATGAAAAGTTGGCATCCTCGCAGATCTTCTTCCAGTGGAATGCGGTGGGATTCTTCATCTGTCTGCTTATCCTCCTCGCCGTCCATCTGGCGATGAATGGGGTTCATCTGAAACGTTCCCGGGGTCACGATTCCACCTTTACCTCGCCGAGACGCTGGGATGGGCTTATGATCGCCGCCTGTCCAATGGTTGCTCTTTCCGGTCTGATTAACTGGGATCTGCTGGCTGTCATGATGACCTCACTCGCCCTATGGGCATGGTCGCGCACGAGACCTATATATGCAGGGATTGCGATCGGCTGTGCGATTGCGACAAAGGTTTATCCGCTTGTCGTCGTCGTCGCCATCATCGTCTTGGCGATCAGAACATCGCAGTGGCGTCAAACTGCGCTTTTTTCGATCAGCGGGATCCTCACGTGGTTGGCGATCAATCTTCCCGTAGCCTTTCTGTGGCATGACAGCTGGATTCGTATATGGACGGATACCGCCATGCGCGGAGCCGATCTGGGGTCGATTTGGTATGTGCTCTCCCTGGCAGGGCTGAGAATCCCAGGGGTGTGGTTGGTCTCCTATATCTGTATGCTTGCTGCTTCGATAGCTATCGTCACCGTCGCTTTGAGTGCCCCGCGCCGTCCGCGTCTGGCTCAACTGGTCGCCCTTTTCCTCATCGCTTTCCTCACATGCGCAACGGTCTATTCCCCCCAATACAGTCTCTGGCTTGTCCCAGTGATCGCCTTGGCATATCCCCGCTGGAAAGCTGTAGCCCTCTGGTGGTGTGCAGAGATTTTCTATTTTTTCGCAATCTGGGGGTTCCTTGAAGGCATCATCGGGGTCAACTCTGGATCTGGATGGATCTATTGGGTCGCCGTCTTTACCAGGATCATCGCCCAGATCTGGATTGCTCTTGCCATCGTCGAGCAGATCCTCGCTCCGTGGACAGACGAGGTGCGTTCAGGATATGTGGACGATCCGATCGGAGGTCCATTCGACCACAGTAGTGATGCTCAATGGCTGGCAGAGGCTCTCACCATGCGAGCCAATACCGCTTGAGATCACAGAGGACGTCCAAATTTATTCAATCGGACGGGAGCGACTTTGGCGAGATCGACGATGGATCCGAAAAGGGCGCCGAGTGAGGCTTCAACGATATAGGGGCGTTTTTCCAAAGAATAATCTTCGCGCGCCCAATAGCGTCCCAAAGTCTCAATAAATCCTAGGTAGCCGATGAGAGCGATACGATCTCTCGAATCAAAGCGAGCGATTTCTGCGAGGGAATCGAGAATATGGGTGCGCAATTCTTCTCGCACCTCCCATCTTTCCATCGGGTCGTTATCGGCGAGCAGCAGACGTCCTGCCGGACTATTGAGATAATCCAGATAGGCTTCTACGGTAGCTCTCACACGATCCCGCTGAGTCTGGCGACTCCCTTCATCAGCGGCAGTGCGCATGCGATCGATCAGCTCATCAACAGCATTGGTGACAATGACAGCGTATAGATCGGCTTTTGACGGATAGTAACGGTAGAGCAAAGCCTCAGAAGCGTCAGCCTGGGAAGCGATCATAGAGATCGATACTCGCCCATAGGGTTGCGAACAGAAAGCAGCGGTAGCGGCGTCCAGAATCAATTCTCGACGCTTCTGTGGGTCGAGACGGCGACGCGGCGTGCGGTCGGTGCGTGGCATACCGCTATATTAACTCCAACTAAGTCAAACTTATTTGATTTCTTGAATCTGTTACACCATATGGACATCTAGACGAAAGTTGCTGGGTTTCCTCGCAGTCTTTGGAACGCTAACGTGGATACAAAGGCTCAAAGGAGAGAAGATGTCCTTACCTGCGTGGAGCGATACCGCAATTTGGTATGCGATCTATCCTCTTGGATTCACAGACGCGCCATCTGTCCATTCAGTGGACGAAACACAGACGGTTCCCCGTCTGCGCCGGATCATTGGTTGGCTCGATCACATTATCGCTTTGGGATGTAACGGAATCCTTCTCGGTCCGATCTTTAGCTCCGCCAGCCATGGTTATGACACCTGTGATCATTTCACCATTGACAAGCGCCTCGGTGATGAGCCCGATTTCGATGCATTGGTTCAAGCATGTCATAGTCGTGGAATCCGCCTCGTTCTTGACGGAGTGTTCAATCATGTCGGCGAAGACCACCCTTTCGTCGCCTCTGCTGTAGCCGATAAGGCAAGCGAATATAACGATTGGTTCTTCATCACACGCGAAGGGGATAGAGTCCACTGGCTAAATTTCGAAGGATCTAATAACCTCGTCCGGCTCAATCACGATCATCCGCCGGTGGTCGATTACATCGAAAAGGTCATGGACTACTGGCTTTCTAAAGGAGCGGATGGATGGCGTCTAGACGCAGCTTATGCCGTCAAGCCTGAGATATGGGCTGAATTGGAAAGGCGTCTGCGTCCACGCCACGAACAGATGCTGACCATCGCAGAGGTAATTCATCGACAAGACGGGTGGTGCGAGACTTCCCATCTGAATTCCATCACAGCCTATGAGATGTGGAAGGCGATCTGGTCGTCCATAGCGGATTGCAATTTCTTCGAATTGGAGTGGAGTATTCAACGCCATCGAGAATTGGCGTCGATCATCCGTCCGCTCACCTTCATCTCCAACCACGACGTGACGCGGATTGCCACCACCGTCTCGTTGAAAGGAGCAGCCCTCGCCGCTGCGATCATGATGACTCTGCCCGGAATGCCAGCTCTCTATTACGGAGATGAGGGAGGCGTTCAAGGGACGAAGTATGAACGCGAGGGAGGAGACGATGAGATACGGCGTCCTCTAGCAGAATCGCCTGAAAAATGGCAGATGCCCTATGAGACGATGATGGGAATCTATCAATCGTTAATCGGTATTCGCAGACGTCATCCGTGGCTTGTCGATGCCGATATCTTCACATGTGAATTGCGCAATGAATATATCCGTTACCGTCTGAGTGGCGATGGTGAATGGATGGAGGTTGCCCTATCGCTTGGGGAATGTCATCAGATCGTCATCACCGATGCGACAGGGGAGATTTATCGTCTCGATATCGCCGATTAGGCGATGATATGGGAACCTGATTCGTCGATATAGTCGGCGTCCACCTCGTCAAACCACACCCCATGAGCGCCCAGATAGCGGAAGTGCAGATGCGTTCCAGATGGGACGACCACTGTCGTTGAAGTCGCACCATCACTGCGCCTGACCAGTGGATTTCGCTGAGCTGACCAATCGTTAAAATCGCCGACAACGCTGACGGGAGAACAGTCAAGATCGGCGGGAAGAATGAAGGTGACGGCCACAGAATCATGGTGGACAGTCTTACGGATCATAGGTCATCCTCTCGCGATCTTCTCAGGACAATTGTGGGCAGGTGATGGTCATAAAATCAATAAGGCTCGTCATCGGTGCTGGTGGCGGTTCATATGTGCAAGGCTGTGTGTATCTAGCGTGACTATCAAAGTGCTCAGCAGTCTTTGAGATACGATGCAAAACTGCATTAAGGATGAGGGTGGACGTGAGTAAAATCCCTTCTGCTTCGACCTCAACCGCACCTCCCTCACTTTCTCTCGATCAGTCAATATGAGGTGGTGAGGAGATATCGCTTTCATCGGGATGTTCTGCCATCGCGAGGGTGACATCTTTCAAGTGAAGCCACCATTGATCGCGTGGACGTCTGTGGGTGAGATCGACATCATCGAGCATATGGGAAAGATCAGAAGCGACGATTGCCGAGTCGATAATCCCCATACACCAGGAATGATCGCATGATGCTGTCAAAGCCTGATCGATCTTGTCAAGACCAGAGGAGACCAGACGAGCTGCCAAAATACGGTCGGCAGGGCTAGGACTCCCTCCTTGTTGAACATGTCCGATCACATGGCTGCGAACGTCATATCGTCCACCGCTTGCACCTTCCAAAATCTGTGCGAGGAAAGATGTCGTATAGGACGATGATGCCTTTTCGTTGGCCACCGCTAGGAAGAGACGGCGTCCGGCATCAAAGCTTCCTTGAAGCCAATCGATATCGTTCACCAGGTCATGAATATCGATTCCATCTTCATGTAGATAGACGCGCTCTGCCCCTGTGATCAGACCGGACATGAGAGCGAGATATCCGCAATAACGACCCATCGTCTCGACGACGAAACAGCGTGTTGTCGCCGAGCCTGACATCTTGATTTGATCGATCACCGATGCGTTGACATTCACAGCGGTATCGGCACCGATCGACATATGCGTTCCGGGAAGATTGTTGTCGATTGAGGCGGGAATCGTCACGATCGGAATCCGCAAAGAGGGATAACGCTCCTTTTCCCTGTGGAGCATCCAGGCGGCCTGATAGGCATTCCAACCACCAATGATGAGCAAGGCATCGATATGGTGGTCCTCGATACAGCGACTGATCGCATAGAGGTCTTCTGCGTGGGGAATATCGCGGCGAATGCCCAATTCAGCTCCTCCACGTCCAATCCATCCCTCTACATCGGACCACTCGAGGGATTTCAGATGTCCTTGACGCAGACCGATAAAACCGTTGGAGACCCCCACCATGTCATAACCGCGACATAAGCCCAATCTGACTGCCATCGCTGCCGCAGTGTTCATGCCGGGGGCCAGACCTCCCGCGTGGAGGATCGCGATGCGGCGAGCGTGTCCGTCCGCTTTGATCGAGGTGGGAGCTGAGAGGGAGGTGAAAATCTCAGCCAATTCATTCACGCCAGAACCGCGCGCTCCCATCGCTTCTCGGTAGAGACCTTGAGATATCAGTGAAGGTATTTCGCGGCTTTCCTCGATGGCTTTCATCAAAGGAAGACGTACCACGCGGTTGCCGAGAATACCGAGGATATAGGCGGGGGAGTCAGCTGTGGCCTGCAAGACTTCATGGACAGCTTCATATCCCAGCCAGGTCGATGCCCACCGATCGAAAGCGGAGGGAGTTCCGCCACGTTGAACATGTCCAAGAATCGTCGTGCGAGTCCCCTCGTCGAAGGCTTCCGCGAGGACTGATCGCACATAATCGGCGGTGATAGCATTTCCGTGGCGATCTTGTGCCCCCTCAGCGACAATCACCAAGGAATCTTTTCGTCCACGCAGACGGGAGGCTTTCACTACCGAGACCATTTCCTCTTCCCAGCCGTCAGCGGGAGGATTCTCCGGGATGAAGACGTAATCGCAACCGCCGCTGATCGCTGAAGCTAAAGCCAAATAACCGCAGTGACGTCCCATGACTTCGACGACGAATGAGCGCTGATGGGATGCCGCTGTGCTCGATAGAGCATCGATAGCGGATAGGATGCGATGTAAAGCGCTGTCAGCGCCGATTGTAGAGTCAACACCGACCAGGTCGTTATCGATAGAGCCGACCAATCCAGCGATGATGAGGTGACGGTATCTGTCGGCTTGATCGGCATCGATATGTCCGTCAGACGCCAAGCTATCGACCAAAGACGGCCATTCTTCCTTGAATGTGCTAAGCCCGGTCAATGAACCGTCTCCACCGATGACGATGAGGCGATCGATACCGCATTCGATCAGATGGAAAGCCGCTTTCAAGCGTCCATCGCGGCTGTGAAAATCTTTACAACGGACGGTACCGATACACGTTCCCCCTTGAGAGGCGATCCCGCGCACCATCGTCCAATCGGCTTTGCGGATCTTATCCCCTCCGTCTACCAGTCCTTGATAACCCTCGTAGACGGTATAGACTTCGGCTCCTTGTACCAATGCGGTGCGCACGACTGCGCGGACAGCGGCATTCATGCCGGGGGCATCACCGCCGCTGGTGAGAACTGCAATACGTGGTATCGACTGTGATGACATGATTCCTTCTCCACCTTTTCTCCCAGTCTAGGCGTATCGCAGGTGATATAGGTGTGCAGAATCGTCGCCAGATGAAGAAAGGGGGATGGAAAACCATCCCCCTGATAGGTCATCGGCTATCCCTTGATCGCTGTATCGAGAAGGGCGGGCATCTTATCTAGGGCATAGGGAATCGATAAGACGGTGTTAGCTGAGAATGCGTTGGCGATATCTTTATGGTTCTCGCCCAGCAGAAGCGATCGTCCGTCTTTAACTGCAGGAAGATTTTGATATAAATCCTGAGAGGTCACCTCGCTGTCGGCGATAAAGATCGGCAAAGTGATGAGCAGATCGGCATCGAGCATATCGATGTTTTCCGCTGAGACCGGAATGAAGAAAGAATCGGAATCGACCGATTTCACCTTGTCGTTCAGGATAAATCCCAGACGGCTGAGAAGATCTACTCGACTATCTCCTGTGGTGTATGCTCCCCATCCGTTCGAGGTATAGGCGGCGATAGTCATCGTCTTTGAGGAAAATTGCGGATGTTCTTGGGCTGTTTTAGCGATCAGATCGTCCATAGAGTCGAGAAGTTTTTTGCCCTCGTCCACTTTCCCAAGAGCCTGGGAGATCATCGTCACCTGCTGCTCTAACGAGGTGAGGTAGGAATCGGCTCCAGCAGGAATTCCGACAGTGGGAGCGATAGCGGAAAGCTTATCGTAGCGCTCCTGATCGCCAGAGCTTTTCACATCCAAAATCAGATCAGGGTGTAAAGAGGCGATCTTTTCATAGGACGGTTCCATCGTCTCGATGATTTCAGGAGATGAGCTATAGAGGCCTTGAGCCCACGGACCGACTCCATCTCCACCGAAGCCCAGCCAATCGGAAGCACCAACAGGCTCCACTCCTAGAGCGAGAGCTGTCTCGGCATCTCCCCATCCTAAGGCGACGACTCGTTGGGGATTATCAGGCAGGGTGACGGTACCGAATTTCGTCTCGATGGAATGTGTGGAGGCGGAGGAATTTTCGGGTGCTGCCGACTGGTTGCCACATCCGCTTGCCATCAGGGCGGCAAATGAAAGGGCTAATGCGCCTATAGATCGGAAAAGTCCTTGACGGATAGATAACATCGTTGCTCCTTAGTCGAAGTTCACCGATAAATTATCGTGCAAAGATAGGAAGGCAAATGAGGCTCTCTGAGGTTATCCTAAGATGTGAGTAAAGCGTAACGACAGGGGAGAGATTGGGAGTGAAACAACGATTCCTCATCTGCTGTCTTGTCGCTATTGCGATATGGATGGTATCTGCGATCGCATCTATCGCATTGGGGTCGCGGGCTATCGAACCGTCACAGATTATCGATATTCTGCTCAGCCGTCTGGACGGACAAGATTCCCTAGTCATAATGACTTTAAGGATTCCTAGAACGATCATCGCCTCGATGGCTGGAATCGGTTTTGGTATAGCCGGAGCTCTCATCCAATCCCTGACCCGTAATCCTCTCGCCGATCCTGGACTATTGGGAGTGAACGCCGGCTCAGCTCTTGCGGTCACCTGTTGCGTGGGAGTGATGGGGGCAGCCCGTCCTCTCTACTATCTACCGATGGCTTTCCTAGGGGCTGCTCTTGCTTCCCTGATCGTCTTTTGGATTGGATCGAGTGGAAATCCGTCTGCGGCAAAGATGGTCTTGGCTGGAGTTGCATTATCCACAGTGTGCGCTGGAATCGTTTCCCTCATGTCGATGACCAATGACCGGCTTTTCAGTGCTGTCAGCGCATGGAATTCTGGATCGCTGGAGGCGCGAAGTTATAGCCATTATCTCGTAGCTTTGCCCTTTTTATGTGTGGGAATCGCGATCGCTTTTGCCCTCGCGTCATCGCTCAATATTTTGGCCTTGGGAGACGATACGGCGGCTTCTTTGGGTATCAATATCACTGTGCTGCGTCTACTCGTCTTGGTGGCGGTTACCCTTCTGGCGGGGAGTGCGACTGCTGTCGCTGGACCGATCTCTTTCATCGGATTGATGGTGCCTCATCTCGCCCGATTCATCGCAGGAGTAGATGAGAGAAAAATCCTTCTGTTGACGGCATTGATCTCGCCGAGTGTCTTATTGATCGCAGATACGATAGCTCGTCTGGTGGTATCTGATGGAGAATTGCCCGCGCGTCTCATCTGTTCTTTCATTGGGGCGCCAATCCTGGTCGTCATTGCGCGTAGACGGAGGGTGATCTCCTTATGACGAGGGATATATCGAAACGTTTTACGATCTATCTGTTGATGATCGCAGTCGTGATCGCATTATCCACTCTTGCCCTATGTCTAGGAGATTATTCGCTATCCCCTCATGAGGTGATCCATGCGCTGATGGGGCAAGGACCTCATTTCACTCAAACGGTGGTGCTTGAATGGAGATTGCCACGTCTGTGTGCAGCGATTGTCTTCGGTGTCTCTTTGGCGCTATCGGGCGCTCTTTTTCAGACTTTGACGGCTAATCCTCTCGGTTCGCCCGATGTGATTGGCTGTGCCGCGGGAGCCCATAGTGGAGCGTTGATCGCCATGCTTTTTGCTTCTCGTAGCGTGAGCGAAACCTTTAGCGGAGCGATCCTCGGCGGACTTCTGAGCGCTGGCGTGATCTATATGCTTGCCTGGAAAGGCGGTATTAACGGTTTTCGTCTCATCATCATCGGTATCGGTATCACGGCTGCATTGAGCGCCATCAATAGCTGGTTAATTGCCACTGCCCGTCTGGAAGTGGCGATGAGTGCAGCGATTTGGCAGGCGGGAACTCTATCGAATCTAGTACCTCGTCCCTTCGCGATCAGTTGCGCAGGATGTGCCCTTGCCCTCATCGTTCTCATGATGATTCATCCGGCTTTACGCCAGCTCGAATTAGGAGATGATATCGCTCGCTCGCATGGCATCGCGGTCGAGTGGATGAGGACAATGTTCATAGTCATCGCCGTTCTTCTGATAGCTTTACCGGCTGCAGTATGTGGCCCTATAGCCTTTGTCGCTCTGATCGCCCCTCAAGTGGCGAAACGTCTCGTAGGCGGTGCCGGTATTCCTCTTATCTCCTCTGCTCTATGTGGAGCTATCGTGCTCATAGCATCCGATCTGGTCGCTCAACATATCGTCCGCGGTGTTCCTGTGGGTGCGATCACCGTCATCATAGGTGGGGCATATCTTCTCGTTCTCCTCGGAAAGGCGGACAGAATATGAGATCGCAGACAGCTTTTTCCCTTGTGAACGTGAGCTTGTCCTATGGGGATCATAGGGTGATCGATCGATGCCAACTCGATATCGATCAAGGATCGTTTACTGCGATTATCGGACCTAATGGATGTGGGAAGAGCACCTTGCTGCGAGCGATGTCTCGTCTGATGAGTCCTTGTGAAGGTCACATCTTATGCGAAGGTGAGGATCTTTATCGGATATCTCCTAGGCAAGCAGCTCAACGTGTCGCTTTACTCTCCCAATCGGCTCAAGCGCCATCGGGGATTACAGTTGCTCAACTCGTTGGACGTGGACGTTACCCTCATCAAGATATCTGGCATCGATTCAGTAAAGCTGATAGGAAAGCTGTCAACGATGCGATGGAGCGGACAGAAATCGCCGATTTAGCTGATCGAAGTCTCGACTCCCTCTCCGGCGGACAAAGGCAAAGGGTGTGGGTGGCGATGGCTCTTTGTCAGGAGACGAGAATTGTGCTCCTGGACGAACCCACGACCTATTTGGATATAGCTCATCAGATTCAACTGATGGATCTTTTTACTTCTTTGCATCGCGAGGGACGTACGATCGTTGCCGTCCTCCACGATCTAAATCAGGCTGCCCGTTATGCTGAGACGATCGTGGCGCTCAGCCGAGGAAAAATCGTCGCTCATGGAAAAGCACGTGAGGTCATCACCTCTGAAAATATCGAGAAAGTCTATGGGCTGCGTAGCGTCATCGCAGATGATCCGCAGACGAATACCCCGATGGTTATTCCCTGTACAGATCAGCGTTGGTGAAGGGATGCTGTTAGTCTCGTAGAGAGCTGATGGGTATCGTCACGCTGGGATAGGGCGAGGAGAAGGCGATGGGTGAAGATCGAGGGAGAAAGCTTCATATCGTGATGGTGACGGTGCATACCTCTCCGTCCGCATCACCTGGGTCTGCTGATGCTGGGGGAATGAATGTTGTCGTTATCAATCTCGCTCATGCTTTGGCTAAAGAAGGACATCAGGTCGATTTGCTGACTCGAAAAGATGCTCCCGATCTCGATGAATGCGTCCATCTCGCCGATCGGTTACGCCTTTTCCATCTGGACGCCGGTCCACATCATACGGTGGCGAAATCCCAAGCGGAATCCCTCATCGCTCCCTTCGCTGAAGCCGCCGAGCGGTGGTGGCAAGAATATGGAGCCAATGTCGATGTGCTTCATTCCCATCATTGGTTTTCTGGAATGGCGTGTCTCGATATAGCTCGTCGCTATGGGGTACCGCATATTCAAAGCTATCACTCGGTGGCAGCTCCTGTAGGGGCTGATCTGAGTGAAGGGGAACAACCTGAATCATCGGGACGTCTCGCTGGAGAAGCCTATCTGGCGAAAGAATCCGATCATATCGTCGCGGTATCGAACTATGAGAAGAAGATCATCTGTGAGCGTCTTGGAGCTGAACGGCGACGGGTATCCGTGGTGTGTCCAGGGGTGAATATCGAACAGTTCTCTCCCCATTGCTCAGATCAAAATCCTCATCCTTCAAGGGACTATCTATTCTTTGCCGCCCGTTTACAGCCTCTGAAAGCTCCGGATATCGCGATCAAGATCTTGACCTATTTTGATGATGACAGACGTCCAGATCTCGTTATCGCTGGAGCTGTCTCTCAAGATTATGCCGACTATGCCGATTTCTTGCGCACCCTTGCCCGTGATATGGCGGTGGAAGATCATGTTGTCATGATCGGGTCTTTAGAGCGCGATGAATTGGCTCGCTGGATGCGTCACAGCGTTGCCCTTGTCAATCCGAGCGAATCGGAGACATTCGGCATCATCAATCTGGAAGCGTCGGCATGCGCTATCCCGGTGATCGCCTCCGATGTCGGAGGAATGCCAGAAGCTGTCTGCGATGGTCAAACCGGGATTTTGGTG
>JAEZYG010000072.1 GCA_023419175.1 Actinomycetes bacterium | reverse complement strand
ATCTTTCCTCCTTTTCTATCCTCATAAAAATCAACCCCCCACGACTCTAGCTCCCGATATCATCACAGCCAATTCGTGACGAAAGCAGACGTATAGAGCCCTAACGACATAAAATTTTTCCATGATGACAGCTATCGTCTTTGTGCGTGTGAGACCAGATCGTATCCCTGAAGTAGCTGAGCAGATCGCTTCTCTTGAGACGGTGCGTGAGGTCTATTCAGTGACTGGAAATATCGATTTGATCGCAATGGTCAAAGTCAGCTCATTCGATCAAATCTCCGATGTCGTCTCCACGCAGATGAGCAAGATCGACGGCGTTGAGAGCACCGAAACGCATCTCGCTTTCCGCACCCTCAGCCGCCACGATCTCGAATCCACCTTTACCTTAGGCACTTAGCCTTCAGAAGAGGAAATATCATCACTGTTCGACGATCTCCACCGATGTGATGACGACATCTTCACAAGGACGATCCATAGGTCCTGTGGGAGTGGCAGCGATGGCATCGACCACTGCGCGAGATTGTTCGTCAGCGACCTCCCCAAAGATGGAATGACGCATATTCAGATGTGGGGTCGGCACAACGGTGATGAAAAATTGGCTACCGTTGGTATTGCGTCCCGCGTTCGCCATGGCTAAAAGATAGGGACGATCAAAGATCAGATCGGGATAGAACTCATCGTCGAACTGATAGCCTGGTCCCCCTCGTCCAGTTCCGGACGGATCTCCACCTTGGATCATGAAACCGTCGATGACACGGTGAAAAATGGTGCCATCGTAGAACTGTCCGGTGGTCTTTTCCCCGGTCACCATATCGCGGTATTCGCGTTGCCCGCTTGCCAATCCGACGAAATTCGCCACCGTCTTAGGGGCATAGTCATCGAAAAGGTTGAGAGCGATATCTCCCATCGAGGTATGCAAGATAGCCTTCGTCATCTGCTTCCTTCCTTGACATAGTCTGAACAGATCTATCTTGTCATGTTTGAACAATTCCTCTCCAAGCGAAGATGGATTTGGTGATTATCCTGCGCAAAGTTGAGCTAGGACATAGGCTGGTTAGTAGCTCGATTACGAGCAGCTCGACTACGAGCCCAACGATTGGAGAGATATGAGCTTCAACACGAAGAAAGCGAAGAAAGAAGCTGAGAAGGTAGCTCGACGTTTCGCCAAACAGAGCAGCAAGACTTTCGACCAGGTCGTCGATTATGTCACTCCTCGAGCTCAGCAGGCAGCCGAGAAAGTGGCGGAAAAAGTTAACCCTGCTTTGGAAGATGCACGCGAGCAGCTCGCCCCTGTCGTCAGCGAATTGGCCGATCGCGTTCAACCGGTAGTTCACGATGCCTACGAAACCGTCAGCGACAAGGTTCACGATCTTGCTCGCCAGGTTGAAGATCACCCCGAAATTAAAAAAGCCCGCAAACAGGGGAAGAAAATCTGCAAGAAGGGTAAGAAAACCCTATCTGATGTGCGTTCCAAGGTTGATTCCATCGACTATGAGAAGCTCAACCTCCCGGTCAAGCCCAAGAAGAAGTCCCTTGCCCCACGGATCTTTGCTGTCCTTGGTCTCGCCGCTCTTGTCGGCGTGATCGTTGTCGTTGTCAAGACGGTCTTGGGGTCTAAGAATGATGGCTGGTCTCCTCAAGAACCGATGCGCTCAGCACGCGACGATGAGGCATGGCCAGATGATCCTTTCGAAGATCAACATCATGTTGCCGCTCGCCAGGCTGACGAGGATGTCGATGAGCAATCCGACACCTCCGCCCAGGACGGCTCCTATAGAGGCGATGAGCCTCCGGAAGGATATGTCATCAAGGGAAATGAGCGCTCGATGAAATATCATGTCCCTGAGGCAGCCGGATACGATCGCACCAATGCAGACGTGTGGTTCAATTCTGAAGATGCCGCTCAAAAGGCAGGGTTTACCAGAGCTCAGCGTTGATCTTTTCCCAACTTATAAGGGGTGGAGCGATATCGCTCCACCCCTTAGTTCCTTTTCATTACCTGCCTGCCAGAAAATGATTTACTTGGTTACATCGAGAAAGACCTTAACCGTCTCACGTCGATCCATCGCTTCATAGCCTCGAGCTGCTTCACTGAGAGGAAGAGTCATCGTAAAGACCTTTCCCGGATCGATCTGTTCTCGATCGATCATCTCGATCAGATCGGGAAGATAACGCCTCACAGGAGCAGGACCACCGTGGAGGTAGACTTGCCCAAAGAAAAGATTGCTCCCTGAAAGGGAGACATCATGACTCACTCCCACAAAACCTACATGTCCACCAGGACGGCAGGCTCGGATCGCTTGATCCATCGATTGTTGCAATCCAACTGCTTCGATCACGCTATGAGCTCCTAGACCATCGGTGAGATCCTTGACGTGAGCAATCCCCTCTTCGCCGCGTTCTTCTACCACATGGGTTGCCCCAAAACTACGAGCGAGCTCTTGGCGATCACGATATCGACTCATGACGATGATCTGCTCAGCACCCATCTGTTTCGCTGCGAGAACTGCCATCAATCCCACAGCTCCATCACCGACGACAAGCACTTTCTTTCCTGGACGAACGTGAGCAGCATCAGCACCAAACCATCCCGTCCCCAAAACATCGGATGCTGCCGTATAGGAACGCAGACGAGCTGAGTCGATCTGCGTATCCCTACCAATCGCGACGAGTGAATGTTGAGCGAGAGGGATTCTTGTCTTTTCCGCTTGTGTTCCAATATCACCACCGAAGAAACGTCCATGAATACAGCGGGAAGGATAGCCAGCCTTGCAGATGTCACATTGTCCACATGAAAGACAGAAGGATCCGATAACGACATCGCCGACGGTAACCGAGGTCACGCTGGAGCCGACTTGCTCGACCACGCCGACATATTCATGTCCCATGCGTGAATTATCAACTTTTTCCAAACCGCGATAAGGCCACAGATCCGATCCGCAGATACACGCTCCCAAGAGACGGATCACAGCATCAGTTGGTTGCTCAATTTTCGGTTCTTCTATGTGACGAACCTCAACTTCTCCCGGTTTTACCATCACTACTGCACGCATCTCATACTTCCTTTTCACGAAATCGCTTTTGCCTGCAATGAATCTAGAGACAATATTCACCTAGCGCCATATTTATGGTATCAGCCATATATCTCGTTCATTCCAGATTGCCAACTATGAGTAAAAGAGCGATCACCCTTCGAGAAATTTACTCAACAGATATTGGACAATGACAATCTCCTTATCAGCTAAGGAAAGATAAGGAATTACACCCTCTGAATGGTGAGCAAATAAATTTAAAAACTAATATCAATTGGTACACACATAAAGAAAATATATTCACACCATCTCATCCTCATCCCCCATATAAAGACAAGAAAATAAATTGCCCTATCGTCATATATTTCCACCCATACTAAAAGGTCGGCTATAGCCATAAGGCTATAGCCGACCTTTATGGCATCTTAACTATCTTTTCAGATGGCTAAGAACCTCTTCGCCAGGATCAATCACGATCTTTCACTGACTGCTTGCGACGCAACACTGCAGCACCCACAAGAGCGAGCACAGCCACACCACCAAGCAGATT
>JAEZYG010000002.1 GCA_023419175.1 Actinomycetes bacterium | reverse complement strand
GTGCAAAGGTGGCAGAGCTCAATGCCGTTGACGTCAGCGTTTTCGTCTCGCGTCAGACATCCCTATTCGTCTGGCTGGTTCCCCTCCTCCTCCTTGTCATCATGGACGGTGTCCGCGGTCTCAAGCAGGTATGGCCGTTGGCTCTCGTCGTCGGTGTGAGCTATTCGGCAGGTACATGGTTTACTGCTGGTCTTTCTCCTGAGCTGACCAATATGGTCGCCTCCTTGTTCAGCTTGGCGATCGGTGTAGCTTTCTTGCGTATCTGGAAGCCTCAAGGTTCCGATCAAGCCGCTCTCGATCTGACAGGTAAGACGGTTGATTTGGCTGAAGCAAAGGCGTCCATCACCACCTCTAAGGTCATGTGGTCTTTGTTCCCCTATATCTTCGTCATCGTCGTATTCTCCGTCACTCAGCTTGTTCCCGTCGTCAAGAAAGCTTTGGCGGCGACCAATATCAAGATCCAGTGGCCTGGTCTATGGGCGGATGGTCAACCTCTTCTGCTCAGCTCCGCAGGTGAGCCTCAGACAAGCACCATCACCTATACCTTCCCCTGGCTATCGTCTCCTGGTACCTTGCTGTTGATCTCTGGCGTGATCGTCGGCTTGATTTTCCGTATGAAGATCGGCGATATCTGGAAGGTCTTTACCACCCAGGTTTATAAACTTCGCTGGACTTTCTTGACCATCGGTGCCGTCTTGGCCTTGGCCTACGAGATGAACCTGTCCGGTGAGACCTTGACCATCGGTTATTGGCTCGCTGGCGCCGGTGTTGTCTTCCCATTCGTCTCACCGATCCTCGGCTATATCGGTACCGCCGTAACCGGATCGGGTACTTCGACAATGGCTCTCTTCGCCAGTTTGCAGCAGACCGCTGCTAATCAGATTGGCGTCAATGCAAATCTCTTGGTCGCCGCCAACGTTGTTGGTGGAGCTGTGGGCAAGATGATCGCCCCTCAGACCTTGGCAATCGCCGCTACTGCAGTCGATGGCAAAGAAGCGGACATGCTACGCAAGTCGATGCCGTGGAGCGTTGTCTTGCTGATTGCCCTATGTATCGTCGTTGGATTGATGGCGATGCCTGTCCTCGGCTGGATTCTACCGGCCTAAAACTTCCGATAACTCGGTACGCCGAGATGTCAGAAAAACACTAAGTAAGGAGCAAATATGACGAGCACCATTACGGACGCTCGGACGGCCAAGCCGGGAGCGGGGATGACCGTGGCTCTGTTCGCTACCTGTGCGAACGACATCATGTTCCCCAATACTCCCATCGCAACGGTCAAGCTCTTGGAACGTCTCGGCTGTAAGGTCGAGTTCCCCGAAGAGCAGACATGTTGTGGGCAGATCTTTACCAATACCGGATATTTTGATGAAGCTACCGGTTCGGTAAAGACCTTCCTCAAGGCCTTCGAGAAATACGAATACATCATTGGCCCCTCGGGATCCTGTGTGGGAGCCGTGCGCCACCAACATGAGATGTTGGCGCGTCGCGATGCGGGCGATGCTGTCGCTCGTCGTGTCGCTGATCTCGCCTCGCGTACCTATGACATCAGCGAGTTCTTGGTGGACGTTCTCGGCGTCACCGATGTCGGTGCCTATTTCCCCCATCGCGTGACCTATCACCCGACCTGCCATTCCATGCGTGTGGCGAAAGTCGGCGATAAGCCTTTGCAGCTGTTAAAGAACGTGCGTGGTATCGATCTGCGAGAACTGCCCGATGCTGATCAATGCTGCGGTTTCGGCGGTACCTTCTCACTGAAGAATCCGGACGTTTCGACCGCTATGGCAGGAGCCAAGGCACGCAATGTCGCCTCGACTGGCGCTGAATATCTGGTCACTGGTGACAATCTGTGTCTGCTGAATATCTCCGGTGTGCTCAACCGTATCAACGCCGGTATCCAGCCCATCCACCTGGTAGAGATCCTCGCCAATACGGAGGGAGAAGACTGATGAGCGTAGAGGCACGTCCCCATGGCGGCGCCCCGGAGCGCCTCACACCGGCGCCTCCTGCCGGTAATCTGATCGATTCCCCGCGCTTCCCGATTGCTGCTAAGCGCGAGATCAAGAATCATCAAAAACGCATTAATCTCCAGCACGCCACCACGACGATTCGTAAGAAGCGCCGTCTGGTGGTATCCGAGATGAACAACTGGGAAGATCTGCGTTTCGCAGGTAGCCAGATTAAGGATCGCGCTGCCCGTCATCTCGACCAATATCTGGAACAGTTTGAACAAAACTTCACCCGCAACGGCGGTCACGTCCACTGGGCTCGTGACGCTGAAGAGGCTAACCGCATCGTGATCGATCTGGTCAAGCAGTCTGGGGAGAAAGAAGTCGTCAAGGTTAAGTCCATGGTCTCCCAAGAGATCGATATGAACGAAGCCTTGGAAGAGCAGCGTATTGCGGCTTGGGAAACCGACTTGGCAGAGTTGATCGTTCAGCTTGGACATGATCGTCCCAGCCACGTTCTCGTTCCGGCCATTCACCGCAACCGCGCAGAGATCCGCGAGATCTTCCTCGAGGAGATGGCTCGTTACGGAACTCCTCCTCCTGCCGATCTGGACGATAATCCAAAGAATCTGGCAGCGGCCGCTCGTCGTCACCTGCGTGAGAAATTCATGCGCATCAAGACCTCCACATCGGGTGCGAACTTCGTCGTCGCTGAGACCGGCTCTTTGGTCGTGATGGAATCCGAAGGTAACGGACGTATGTGTTTGACCCTGCCCGAGACTTTGATCTCGGTTGTGGGTATCGAAAAGATCGTCCCGACCTTCCAAGATCTCGAAGTCTTCTTGCAGTTGCTGCCACGTTCCTCCACCGGTGAGAGAATGGCTCCCTATGTATCGTGCTGGACAGGTGCTCGTGAAGGCGATGGGCCGAAGAATGTCCATGTCGTCTTGGTCGATAATGGACGTACCAATGTCTTGAAAGATCCGGTCGGTCGCGAGGCGTTGCGTTGTATCCGTTGCTCGGCTTGTATGAATATCTGCCCGGTTTACGAACGCGTCAGTGGTCACGCCTATGGTTCGGTTTATCCCGGACCGATCGGCGCGATCCTCAACCCGCAGTTGCGCGGTACGGATTCGGCTATCGACCGTTCCTTGCCCTTCGCCTCCTCCCTGTGTGGAGCCTGTAACGAGGTATGTCCGGTCAAGATTCCGATCTCGGATATTCTCGTCCACGAGCGCAATAAAGTGGTGGAAGCCAAGAAGGCAGATCCGCCTCACCTGCCCAATACCCCCGAGCCTTATCTCATGTCCGTGGCGTCATGGGTGATGAACGATCATCGCAATCTGGCTTTGGCTGGTAAGGCGTCGTCTCTCGGCGGCAAGGTGCTCGGTCAGATCTTCGGATGGCAAAAGATCGGTCCGCTACCGCCTCCGCTGTCGCGTTGGACCAATGCGCGCGATGTGCCGATGGTTCCTGCCCAGTCCTTCCGTCAGTGGTGGAAGAAGAATCGAGGAGATCAAAAGTGAGCGCTAAAGAAGAAATCTTTGCACGAATCCGCGCCTCGTTGGCAGACGTACCCCGTGACGTCCCCATTGAGGTTGACTCCCCGATCGAGTGGGCTTTTGGACAGCCGGTCGATGTCGGCGGAGATATCATCGATGTCTTTGTCGAACGCGTTGAAGATTATAAGGCGACAGTCGTGCGCTGTCCTGCCGATAAACTTCTCGAGGAATTGGCTAAAGCAGTCGATGAGATCGGAATCGATTCGGTTGTGATCCCTTCAGGGCTTGATGAATCCTGGAAGGAAGCCTTGGCGAAGAAGGTCACCGTCCATGTAGACGATCCCGCTAAGCCGTTCACCCCACGTGAGCTAAACGATATGGGTGGCGTTGTTACAGCTTCGGCTGTCAGCTCTGCCGAGACGGGAACGATCATGCTCGATCATTCCGAGGATCAGGGACGACGCGCTTTGACTTTGGTGCCAGATGCCCATATCTGCGTTGTTCGTGCCGATCAGGTGGTTTCGTCGGTTCCCGAGGCGGTTACCCGTCTGAAGCCTTCAGTAGATAAGGGGCAGCCTTTCACTTGGATTTCTGGCCCATCTGCTACGAGCGATATCGAGCTCAACCGCGTTGAAGGCGTGCACGGTCCTCGCACCCTTTACGTCATCATTCCTGAGTGACCGTTCTGTACGGTGGGGAGTTGGCTTCGGCTGGCTTCCCACCGTTATTTTTTTCTTTTTCGCGAGGGGTAATCCCCATCTAGGCGATATGGCGGGTAGCGTTGACGTGTGGCACAACGCATAGATGGACGAGAGAACGATCAGATGCGCCCCGTGCGTTTTACGCGCGGTTGGCTCGATCACGCCGAAGGTTCGGTACTTGTTGAATTCGGTAAGACCAAAGTTCTTGTCGCAGCCTCAGTGACGGAAGGTGTTCCACGTTGGCGTAAAGATTCCGGTCTGGGATGGATCAGCGGGGAATATGAGATGCTTCCGCGTTCAACCCATACCCGTTCAGATCGAGAATCTCGACGTGGAAAAGTTGGTGGGCGCACTCATGAAATCTCCCGTCTGATCGGACGGGCTTTGCGAGGGATTATCGATTTTAAGGCATTGGGAGAAAATACGATTCTTATCGACTGCGATGTTCTTCAAGCGGACGGAGGAACTCGTACAGCCTCGATCACTGGAGCCTATGTTGCTCTCTATGATGCCGTCGAATATCTGCGTGAGCGCAATCTGTTGCGCGGTGAGCCATTGAAAGATTCTGTCAGCGCGATCAGTGTCGGAATCGTCCATGGACAGCCCATGCTCGACCTGTGCTATGAAGAGGATTCTGCTGCTGATACCGATATGAATATCATTTGCACCGGTGATGGACGTCTTATCGAAGTTCAAGGAACGGCAGAAGGCGAACCTTTCGATCGGACGATGTTGAGCACTTTGCTCGATTTGGGTCAGGAAGGATGCCGTCAGCTCACTTCTCTACAAGGTCGCCTTCTTCGAGGAGAGTGAGAGATGAAGCTGCTCTTAGCGACGAATAATAAGAAGAAATTGCGTGAGCTGATGCGGATCGTCCAGACCCATTCTCTACCTCTTGAGATCTGCACGTTGAGCGATATTCCCCCCTATGAGGAGCCTGTGGAAAGCGAGTGGACCTTTGAGGGAAATGCTGCTCTTAAAGCCAAAGCGGGAGCTGAGCATAGCGGTTTGCCGACCTTAGCTGACGATTCCGGTCTATGCATCGATGCTCTCAATCAGATGCCAGGAGTGCGCTCGGCACGATGGGCAGGTAGCCATGGCGACGATCAGGCGAATACCGATTTAGTGCTTCGTCAAATCGATGATGTGGACGAGGAATCCAGGAGGGCACGTTTCGTCTGTTCATGTGTCCTCGCCTTTCCTGACGGACGTCTCTTTTCCACTGAGGGAACGATGGAAGGATATATCGCAACCTCCGCTAGAGGAGATCGCGGTTTCGGTTATGATCCGATCTTCATTCCTCTGGAGGGAAATGACCAGAATCTGACGAGTGCTCAGATGAGTGATGAGACTAAAGACGCTATCTCCCATCGAGGGAAAGCGCTACGTGCGATGGTTCCTATCATCGCCGAGCAGATCTGTGATATGACGATAACAGAAGGTGAACAGTGAAAGCCTATCTCGATCTTCTCGCTCATGTGAGCGAGCATGGAGTTCATAAAAGCGATCGGACGGGGACGGGGACGACCAGTGTCTTCGGCTATCAGATGCGTTTTGATCTGTCTGAGGGTTTTCCTTTGGTGACGACGAAGAAGATGTTTACCAAAGGGATTTTTGGGGAGTTGATCTGGTTCCTCACCGGTAAGACGAATGTGGGATGGCTCCAAGAGAGAGGTATTCATATTTGGGATGAATGGGCTGATGAACACGGAGATCTCGGTCCGATCTATGGCTATCAGTGGCGTAATTGGCCCAATCCCGATGGAAGTCATACCGATCAAATCGCCCAATTAATACAAGATCTTAAGAGCAATCCGGATTCTCGCCGTCATATCGTCTCGGCATGGAATGTGGGATCTATCCCGCAGATGGCATTACCTCCGTGCCATGCTTTCTTCCAATTCTATGTTGCCCCTGGACGCGAAGGTGAGCGTCCTAAGCTGAGCTGCCAGCTCTATCAGCGATCAGCTGATCTTTTCTTGGGGGTTCCTTTCAATATCGCTTCCTATGCCGCTTTGACCCATATGATCGCTCATGTCTGTCAATACGATGTGGGGGAGTTCGTCCATACCTTCGGAGATGCCCATATCTACGATAATCATCGTGAGCAGGTGGCTTTGCAGCTGAGCCGTCAACCTATGCCCTTGCCGCGTCTATGGATCAATCCTGAGGTTAGGTCGGTTGATGATTTCACTCTCGATGATCTGAAGGTTGAAGGTTATGAATCCCATCCGCCTATCAAAGCTCCGATTGCGGTGTGATGATGAAACTGACAGCTATTGCGATCATCTCCTCTAATGGTGTCCTTGGAGATGGCGTGGATCAACCTTTCAAATTCCGCGAGGATTGGGCGCGTTTTAAACGTTTGACGATGGGACATCCCCTGATCGTGGGAAGAAAGACCTATGAGATCATAGGCTCTCTTCCCGGTAGGCCCTCTATCGTGCTAACTCGCACAGCGGAGGGGATATCCATTCCTCACGATGAGAGGGGCGATCATGGACGAATCGTGGGAAGTGTCGCTGAGGCGATAGAGGCTGCGAGGCAGTGGTCGGATCACGCCTATGTGATCGGCGGGGGAGAGATCTATCGTCTGATGTGGGAGGAATTGGATTTCTTGGAGATCACCGAGGTTCACAGTGAAGCGGTCGGTGAGGTGACCTTTCCCGCTATCAGCGCTGATGAGTGGGAAGAAATCAATCGTATATGCAAGGAGGAATTCGATTTCGTCACCTATCGACGTGTGAATTCATCTGCGAGGTGATATGGGTATTTCTCCTATCAAACCGCGTATCATCGCTCATCTTGATCTCGATGCTTTCTTTGCGGCAGTTGAACAACGAGATAAACCTTCCTTACGGGGAAAACCCGTTATCGTTGGGGGGTCTGGTCTGCGCGGAGTGGTGGCTACTGCCAGCTATGAGGCGCGACGTTACGGCGTACATTCCGCCATGTCAACTGCTATCGCTCGCAGACGTATCCCTCATGGAGCATATCTGGCGGGACGTTTTGAGGCTTACCGTCAGTCCAGCCGTATCGTGATGAATACATTGCGCTCCTTGAGCCCTCTGGTGGAGCCTGTCAGTATCGATGAGGCCTATATCGATCTCACCGAGACATCGTGGACTTTTGACGATCTCGGTGCATTGGAATCGAATATCGCTCAGTTGCGTCAAACGATTTATGAGCGCACGGAGGGTTTAACCTGCTCGGTGGGGGTGGGTCAGAGCAAGTTGATCGCTAAACTAGCGAGCGAAGCGGCGAAACCTGATGGACATCGCATCATCACAGCCGATGAACAAATGGAGTGGATTGCACATCTTCCCGTATCGGCTATTCCCGGTGTGGGGCCAGCCACTCAAGAAAGATTGATGCGTATAGGAATCGCAACGGTAGAGGATATACGCTCTAGCCAACCGGAAGAATTGGTAAGGCAATTAGGTAAATCTGCAGGGGAGAATCTCTATCACTTAGCTTTTGCTCGCGATGATCGTCCAGTAGAGGTCTCTAGGGGAGCTAAATCGATTTCTGTTGAAGATACCTTCACTGCCGATATCGATAACGAACGTCACCTGGTAGCGATAGCCGATAAGGATATCGATATGGTTGTCCAGCGTCTTTCTAAGAATGGTCTTTTTGCGCGGACAGTGACGATCAAACTGAAGATGAGCGATTTCACCACGTGGACGAGATCTCACACCCTTGAAGGGGCAACCGATTCTCCCGCTCGTCTGCGTGCAGTCGTTCATATGTTGATTCGTCAGGCGGCGATTAAACAGCCAATTCGCTTGCTGGGTGTGGGAGTGTCCAATTTCACTGAAAGCGCTCAAGAACAGCTTTTCTTTCACGAAGAGGAAGAAAGTGAGGGCGAAGATTTTTCGGCTTTGCCTGTCATGAGAGCGCGCCACTTAGGTCAGCATTCCTGGCGTCCCGGACAAGATGTTGAACACCGTCAATGGGGACGTGGATGGGTTTGGGGAGCAGGAGAAAAGATCGTTACCGTCCGCTTTGAATATCGGCATAGCCCTGTGGGGACAGTGAGGTCTTTCCCAATCGATGATCCCGATCTTCAACCAGCACAGCCTCTAGCAATGGCGTGGGAGAAAGACGATGAACCCATTGAAGATTAAGGTTGGTCGCTTCCTTTCCTAGGAAATTTCGTCGCGCAAAAGATGAGGATAAGTCCAGCGATACCTTGACCGATATCTGAATCGTGGAAAGCGACGATTATCTGCCAGATTCCGAAGATGAAGATGAGAACTGACAGACACGAGATCTTTCCCGTCGTAGCTTGCTCGGGATTATCCGTCGTGTCCTTGTCGAAATATCTGCGTGAGGACGAGGAGGTTTGGGAAGGAGTGGGTGCTAGCGGTTGGGAAGGGCGAGGAGGCCTTTTGGGTAAGGATTTGCGTAAAGCACCTCGGGCTTTGGCCGCTTGAGCGTAGAGATCATCTGTCGAAGAGGAAAAATCTTTATGAGAAAATCCAATGGCGGAACGGGCGCGTCCGTTTTCCTTCGTCATCTGGACGAGGCAGGGAAGATGATCGGGCCATTCCCCTTCGTCAAAGCCATGATAGTCGGCGAGAAGATCCATCTTCTGGATGCTCAGATTACCCACATTCAGATCGTCAACATAACAGGAATAACGCTGTTGACCTGCATGATTGCCTCGTGAGATCGTCATAAGACGCAATTCAGCTTCGCAGATGACGGTCTTTTCCTCTTTGATCAGAGTCTCAATGCTGGCGCTGGTCTTTTGGGTTTGAGTGAGAGCGATCGATGTAGTTTTTGGCGTCAAGGTCTCGATTTTTGAGGTGAGATAGACCGAGTCGCACAGCAGGGATCGATAGCAAAATGCTGTGGCTTGAACATCAGCGCGAGAATCGTGGGCATCGAAGTGATAACCGTAATAGGAGGCGCATTCGCTCAGTTTGGACCACAGATAGCCGCTTTCTCCATATCGGCGTGGACGTGAACCGTGGACGGTGGCATATTCACGCATGACGTCAAAGCTGCGTCCGGGAAGTTCTGTGAAAACACCTGCCGCATGGAGCATTTGGATATCGAAAGTGATGTTATATCCGACGAAGAGCTTGTCCTCGGTGAGGATTTCGTGCAATTGTGGTGTGATCTGCTCGATAGTGGGGGCATTCTTCACTTGGGCAGGAGAAATACCGTGGATCTGCTGGGCTTCGGGCCAAGTCTGATGATGTGTGGGACGCACCAAGGAAGAAAATAAGATAGTGCCATAGGCATCGCAGATAGCAATCGAGACGATCTCATCCCCTTCATAAGGTTTAGTTCCGGTGGTTTCGGTATCGAAGATGACTACTTTGTCCATAGGGATACCGGTATGTAATTCACTGAAATCGATTGCGCTCATTGTAGATACCTTGTCCAATCGCTAAGCCTGCCATAAGTATAGAGCGCGATTGAGTCAAGAAGTCATCAGAAAGGTCGCGATGAGATATCTCAGATGAGGTGATGTGTACCGGAGAAGGGACTCGAACCCTCACACCTTGCGGCACAGGAACCTAAATCCTGCGTGTCTACCAATTCCACCACTCCGGCTGGCCGTCAACGAGTATAGCGGCTTTTTAAGCGTTGAGACCTAAATCTTTACGTAATTTTGCAACGTGTCCTGTGGCTCGCACATTGTATTGGGCAACTCGTATCGTCCCAATACCCTTATCATCTACGTCTATGACGAAGGTGGATCGCAAGATTCCTTGGATGGGTTTGCCGAAAATCGTCCGAGTTCCCCATGCTCCATAGGCTTCGATGACCTGTTTATCTTCATCTGCGAGCAATTCGATGGATAATTCTTTGCGCTCGCGGAAGGTCGCCAATTTCTGAGGAGAATCGGGAGAGATGCCGATCACATCCAACCCGGCGTCAAGAAAATCCTCTCGCGATTCGGTGAAATCCACTGCTTGGGTCGTACACCCAGGGGTGAGAGCCGATGGATAAAAGTAGACGATGACGCTGCGATTGGCGTAATCGGAGAGGGATACGATACGTCCTTGGTAATCGGGAAGGGAGAAAGCGGGGGCGGTATCGCCAACGTGAAGAGAAGCCATAGCTAAAACTCTAGATGATTCTTTGCTGGAATGATGCATGAAAGTCCCGGAAGGGAATAGGCTATAAGAGAACTAGAGAAACGAGACCTCCGGAGGAAACTGTGGCTTCACATGGACGCACCCCTGAACAGATTCGTGCGGATCTGGCTGCATCGCGTCACGCGATGACGGTCGGTATTGAGGGGATTATCTCGGAAGTGCATCCGACGGCATTGAAGAATAGAGCAGTCGATGAGGCGAAGCAGACGGTGAATAATGCAAAGGAGATGTTCACCGATACGGCGAGCGAGGCTGTTCATTTTTTTTACGATGAGGGCGGCATTAAGTGGAATAATGTCGGAACGGTCGTTCTGATTGGTCTCGGTGTCGCTATCGCTTTGAGTGGTGTGAGCGGTGGAGCTGCCCTGGTGAGAAAGGTAATTCGGTGACCTTGGCTCCTATTGAGAGTGATGGAGAGAAGGACGAGGTCGATAAGGACGAAGCTGGTGTTTTGCCGATTCGTATGTTGCATGACCGCGTTCTTGTCGATCCAGATGCTGACGCTCAAGAGCGTCGAAGCAGTGGCGGTATTTTGATTCCTGCCACCGTCCAGATGGGACGCAAGATGGCGTGGGCGAAGGTGGTGGCTGTAGGAGCGAATGTGCGTTCTGTCGCTGTCGATGACCGCGTTCTTTACGATCCCGAGGATAAATGTGAGGTGGAATTACGCTCGAAGATCTATATCTTGCTCAGAGAACGCGATATCCATGCCCTCGCCGCCGAACGTCTCAGCGATGAGGGAACGGGACTATATCTATAATTATTTTATAAATTCTGTATTCTGTAAATAATTTTCCTCCCCTGAATGGTGATTCATTTAGGGGAGTTTTGTTTTTGTAAAAACTTTTACTACTGCGAGACCTCTCGCTTATCACCGATAGGAAAATCGCTATGACAAGGGATTTTTATTCCTCTGGTGCAAAGTTGCATGCCGAATACGTATTCGTTACAGTATTCATTGTCGCGGGGGGGGGGGCAGTTATAGCTTCTATAGCGTCCATCTCGCATTGATAGAAAGACCACTTCCCATTT
>JAEZYG010000011.1 GCA_023419175.1 Actinomycetes bacterium | reverse complement strand
CCTTGATGCCGTAGAGGTTAGACCTTCTCATCGTCTCTGGCATGATATCGGCGCTGAAACTATGAGGGGAGATCTCAGTGACGGTTAAACACACTCCGTTGACAGCGATAGAATCGCCGATACGACTCCCTTCAAGGACACGATCAGCCGATATCGTCAACCGCGCCGCATAGCGTTGAGCAGTTATGCTGCGGATGGTGCCGACCTGCTCAACAAGCCCCGTGAACATAGCTCACCTCACTTTCGATGAAAAGATCGCGACCAATAGTGCTCACCTTTCGCCTCTCCAATCGATATCCCTTCTCAGGAGCATCAACTCCTTGACCGGAGACGGGAGTAGGGGATGATGACCCGCCCACGATGAGAGGAGCAAGATAGCAATGCACACGATTGACCAACTCTTCATTGAAAGCTGACCAGATGAGTTGCCCTCCTCCTTCGATATAAACGGAATTGATTCCCCGTTTACCCAGTTCACCCATCAGATAGGGAAGATCTACTCCCCTTTCACTTCGTGGGCATGCGATGATCTGACAGCCGGCATCTTCATAGCTTTTCCAACGCGATATATCCTGACAGCATGTGGCAATCACCGTAGGGATCCGATGAGCTGTTTTCACCACCTGACTTTCCATATCGAGACGCAAAGACGAATCACAGATCACTCGAAGAGGATTGCGTCCACCATCGATACGGCTAGTCAAGAGAGGATCATCAGCAATCACCGTCGAGATACCGACCATGATCGCTTGGTGAATACTGCGCTGTTGATGAACATGCTCTCTGGATTCTTCACACGAAATCCAGCGAGAATTCCCGGTATAACATGCGATCTTCCCATCGGAGGTCATCGCATATTTCACCGTCACATAGGGATATCCAGACAGGATGTGATGAAAGAAAAATCTATTCATCTCGATGCATTCATCACGACCGATTCCTTCGATGACTTCAATACCCGCCTGACGTAAAGCCTCGCATCCTCCCCCATTGACTAAAGGATTGGGATCGAGAGATCCGATGACGACTTTGGCAATGCCAGCTTTGATGATCGCATCGGTACACGGGGGTTGTTTCCCGTGATGACAACATGGCTCTAAGGTCACGTAGAGGGTGGCTCCATGAGCCTTATCCCCCGCTTCCTTCAAGGCATCAATCTCGGCGTGATGAGAACCAAAACGAGCATGATATCCCGTTGCGATAACCGCGTCATCTTTTACGATACAGGCTCCGACAAGGGGGTTTGGAGCTACATCGTGGCGTCCGCGATATGCCTGCACACAGGCTTGATGCATATATTCTTCGTCCATCTCGTCTCCCTTGCCGATCGGATCCATCTTCACGGCGGAATAGATAAGACGAAAAAAGCTCTGGTATCACTACACCAGAGCATCATGCGTCTACACGTCATCTTCTTTCATCCAGACTGTAACTGTCGGCCTCGGAATTTCACCGAATCATGCCTTGCGGCGCGTGGGCTATACCACCGGTAGGGACTTTCACCCTGCCCTGAAGATTCTTTACTTATGATCCAAGCATATATGTTTTATAGATTTTTGTCGCCTCACCATAGATGAGAAGGGGCGGGAATTTCCCGCCCCATAAAGAGATCTAGCCTTGCAAGATCTTAATCAATTCATCTCTAACACTGACAGAACGCTGAGGATTGCGATCTCCCACCACAGCAACACTCAGCCCTCCAGCGGAAGTAGTCGCTGGAGTCGAAGCCGATCCTAGACGGGATTTATCACTTCTCACACAGAAGGTATGAGCTGCCTCAGCTGCTTCAGCGATCATCGCATTGACGCAAGGATCGTTTGTCGCCGCCAAGACATACCACGCACCCTCAACATCTTCTGGACAGGCAGGACGCTGTTCCCAGGTGATTGTCCCCTTTGCAGCCATACGTCCGACCTTGATACCAAGATTGGGAGCGACAACTCGCACCTTGGCTCCTGCAGCTAAGAAAGCTGGGATACGGCGAGCTGCCACCGATCCTCCACCGACGACAAGGACATCTCGTCCGTCAAGATAGAGGCTCGAAAGGTAGCCCGGAGCTCCATCTTCTACCCCATCGACATCGAGAGCTTCGCGATAGCGCTGGACGACAAGATCTGCCAAAATATCGCAATCACCGATCACATCAGCGATGCGCACCTGAACCTCGGGGTGAGCTTGCGCCCACGCGTCCACTTGTTCATGAACCCAGGTGCGCAAACGTCCATTGAAGAGGAAATTTTGAGCGACGACGATATGATCCGCTCCATTCGCTGCAGCCGCATTGAGAGCTTCTGGGACAAAAGGACGGCATACCTGGATGAAAGCCGGCTCCACACGTTCTAAATCCATCTTTTCCCAGATCATGCGGCATAGACGGAAATGCTCAGCATTCGCCTCAGAGACCAGATTGCCCCGTCCGATGAGAACACATGTGGTCTCTTGAGGTAGCCATTGATCTTCATCACGATCCAAAGCCTCAGCAATTCGTTCCTGCAAAGCCTGCTGGATTAGAGGAGAAGGTAACAAGGTTCTGGCATAACGGATATCTGCTTCTCCTCGTCCCTCATCAAAGGATTCAGGTATATCTTCGCGGACGTGACCTCCGGTCGCCAACATCAAAGGCACAACGACCCCATCGCTATCGCCGGTAATCTCGCGTCCTTTAAGAGCATCGCCCACAGCTTCGCTGATCGAAGGCTCAGCCAATTCCACAAAGCCTAAGGTCACCTTGATCCCCGGCAGACGAGATGCCACCTTATCGGCTAGAGAGCGGCATTGCGCCACACCATCGGCATCTCGGGTACCGTGAGCGGCAATAGTGAGCGGTACGTTTGAGGTGAGATCTGCAGTGGTTGCCATATCGTTTTTCCTCTCAGCAATGGCCATCTTTGATCGTCCCCATCCACTGATAGTCACGGGGAGTGATAATCAGTTGGTCGCCCTCACCTGTGGGGGCGGTGGTGGTTGTGGACGATCCCACAATGACAATGGTATTCATATTGACCCATGTCGGGTCGAATTCACTGATCGGTGCCCAACGAATTTCTTGATGAGGCCTGAAGGCTTCATGAACCATCATGACAGGAGTTGTCGATGGACGATGGGCACCCAAAATTTCCAAAGCTCGCGGAAGATGACGTGTCCGCGAACGCGAACGCGGATTGTAGAGAACAGTGACGAAATCGCCTTCAGCTGCGGCTTGAAGTCGTCTTTCGATATCTTCCCACGAGGTATGAAGATCGGAAAGAGAAATGGTCACATGATCGTGCCCTAAAGGAGCTCCGAGCAAAGCTGAGGCTGCCAATTCAGCAGTGATGCCCGGAATGATGCGTACATCGATTCCTTCGGTACCCTGCTCCAATGTCGGGGATGCCATCGCGTAGATCGCGGGATCCCCCGAGCAGACGATGGTGACCGCTTTACCCTGCCGAGCTTGAGCAATCGCATAGCTTGTCCGCTCCAATTCCGTCCCCATCTTGGTGGCATGAATATCGATTCCTGGAGCGCATAGATCTTTGATCTGACGCACATAGGGGGTATATCCAACCACGCAGGTAGCCGTCTCAATCGCTTTACGAGCCATGGGAGTGAGCAGATCTCGATCCCCTGGGCCTAGACCGACGATACGCAATTCTCCTCGAGCTGGGAGACGTCCAATGGCACATGTAGCCTCTGGAGTTTTGTGCTTGTGGACGATCAACTTTGCTCCATGAGCCATCACAGAAGCCTCGGAGACACTGGCGGTCCCCACTTCTTGAGCCACCAGATCCGAAGGGGTGGGAACCTCAAAAGTCGATAACGTCTTAGAGTCATAAGTGATAAAGGGAATATTCAAACCCTTTGCCAGCTTTATCAAACCCAATTCGTCAGCTTTGACATCGACACTGGTAATAGCGGCAAGGCTATGGATCGACAGACCAGATTCTTCCAAAGTGGATTCCAACAAAGAACGCAAAGCATCGACATCGGTTCCTCGGTTACATCC
>JAEZYG010000045.1 GCA_023419175.1 Actinomycetes bacterium | reverse complement strand
GGCAGCGATCTCATCCACCGTTGCCTGACGCAATTTCTTCATAGAGGAAAAATGCTTCATCAAGGTCTTTCTTCTCATCTGACCCAGTCCTGGAATGGTATCTAAGACCGATTCGATCATCGCCTTGGAGCGTTTCGATCGATGGAAAGCGATCGCGAAGCGATGGGATTCATCCCTGACCCGTTGCAACAGATAAAGACTCTCGCTATGCCGAGGCAAGATCAGCGGATAGTCCTGTCCTGGAATCCAAATCTCTTCCTATCGCTTAGCAAGACCGATCAGCATGATCTCGTCATCGACATGGAAGCGTTTCAATACCTTAGCGGCAGCGTTGACCTGAGGCAGGCCTCCGTCCACGACAAAAAGGGACGGACGGTAGGAGAAACGTCGTGCTTTCCCCGTGGATGGATCGACATGATCATCGCAGTTTGCACTATGGGCCAGAGCATCATCATCGAGTAGGCGGCGACAGCGACGCGAAAGGATTTCGTCCATAGCGGCGATATCGTTTGACCCTTCAAAGGAGGAGATGATGAAACGGCGGTATTCGCTTGTCCTCGGCATTCCATCTTCAAAGACGACCATCGAACCGACGACTTGATTACCGAGCAGATGAGAGATGTCGAACCCTTCAATCCTCAAAGGAGGTTGAGACATCTGAAGATAATCTTGGAGATCTTCGAGAGCTTGCGATCTTGCCGATAAATCTGCCGAACGTTTCAATTTATGCTGAGTGAGCATCTGTTCGGCATTGCGCTTTACCGTCTGAAGGATCTGGACTTTATCTCCACGTTGAGGAATGTGAATATCGACCCTATGACCGGCTTTCTCGCACAGCAATTGGGTTAAAGCTTCGCTACTCGAGGGCAATTCATCGACAAGAATTTGGGGAGGGATTGAGATATCGTCGCGATCATCCTCGCTGTACAAAGACCAACAGAAGTGCTCGATCATCTCAGCGATCGATCTATCATCGTCACGTTCAGCAACCGACCCGCGTTCTCCCAAAACACGTCCATGTCTGATATGAAAAACCTGAATTGCAAGGTGTAATTCATCAGCCATGTGAGCGATAACATCGGTATCGGTTCCATCTGATAAGACGATGGCGCTCCTCTCGCTGACCTGCTGTAACGCGCTTAAAGAATCCCTGATGACCGCCGCTTTTTCATATTCTTGCTCATCGGCAGCTCTCTTCATCTGAGCGCGTAGTTTTCTTTCCAGTCCGCTTGTACGTCCAGCCCAAAAATAGGAAAAATTGCGCACTAATTCCCGATATTCATCTTCACCGATCCAACCCACGCATGGAGCCGAGCACAATTTGATATGTCCTTTTAGACATGGTCTTTGGGTTAGCTCAGCATTGCGAAAAACTGCATTTGTACAAGAACGGATAGGAAAAATTTTCAGTACGACATCTAAGGTCTTGCGCACTGCCCACGCCTGTCCGAATGGTCCGTAATATCGCCAGCCGCGTTTCTTTACACCTCGTCCGATAAATACCCTCGGATAACGATCACTCCACGTTACGCATAGCCACGGATAGGATTTATCGTCTTTGAAGCGGACGTTGAAACGTGGGGAATACTGTTTAATCCAGGTGTATTCCAGTTGGAGAGATTCCGCCTCTGTGGCAACCACCGTCCACTCCACACGACAGGCTGTATGCACCATCATCTTCGTGCGGAAATGTAGACGCTGGGGATCTGCGAAATAGGAATTGAGACGATTGCGCAGATTTTTCGCTTTCCCGACATAGATCACCTGATCCTTCTCATCGAAGAAACGGTAGACACCTGGGTCTGTCGGGATAGTCCCGAGCGCTGGACGATATGTCGATGGATCGGGCATCGTCAGCTCTTATCGGCTTTTTTACGGCGAGCAGATATTAGGCGAGCTTTTTTATCTTTCCCTGGGACGGCTGCTTTCCCAGATTTCATGATCTCCGCTAGGAAATATCCGGTGTGACTGTGCTCAACGCGAGCCACCTGTTCTGGAGTTCCACTGGCAACCACAGTTCCTCCGCCGTCGCCTCCTTCAGGCCCCATATCGATAATCCAATCGGCTGTCTTGATGACATCTAGATTGTGTTCGATGACCACCACTGTATTCCCTGCATCGACCAGACGGTTCAATACGAGGAGCAATTTGCGGATATCGTCAAAATGCAGACCGGTTGTTGGCTCATCCAGCACATACATGGTCTTCCCCGTCGAACGACGCTGAAGCTCGCTGGCAAGTTTCACTCTTTGAGCCTCTCCACCGGATAAGGTGGTTGCCGGCTGTCCCAAGCGGACATAGCCCAATCCGACCTCTACCAAGGTATTGAGATGGCGAGCAATCGATGAGATCGGAGCGAAGAATTCCGCCGCCTGCTCGATAGGCATATCGAGCACATCAGCGATGGTCTTGCCCTTATAGAGCACTTCCAAAGTCTCTCGGTTATATCGAGCACCGTGACAGACTTCACAGGGAACATAGACGTCTGGCAAGAAATTCATCTCAATTTTGATCGTGCCATCTCCCTGACAGTTTTCACAGCGCCCGCCTTTGACATTGAAACTGAAACGTCCCGGCATATAACCGCGGGCTTTCGCTTCAGGAGTCTGACTGAAAAGGGTACGGATCTTGTCGAATACCCCGGTATAGGTGGCAGGATTGGATCGCGGAGAACGACCGATCGGAGATTGATCGACATGGACGATCTTATTGATAAGGTCGGCTCCTTGAATCGTACGATGTCTACCTGGAACCTCTTTGATCTTATAGAGATGCTTGGCCAACGCCCGATAGAGAACCCCGTTGACCAGGGAGGATTTCCCCGAACCCGACACGCCGGTTACCGCCGTCAATGTCCCGAGAGGAAAGGCGACATCGACATGCTTCAGGTTGTTCTCATACGCGCCTTTGACGATGATTTTCCCCCCATTGCCCTCACGTCGTTTCTCAGGTAGAGGGATGGATTTACGTCCAGAGATATAGGCGGCGGTGAGAGAATCTCTAGAGGACATCAAGGCTTTCATCGTGCCCGAAACGACGATATGTCCACCGTGTTCACCAGCTTTAGGGCCGACGTCTACAATCCAATCGGCAGCCCGGATCGTATCCTCATCGTGTTCGACCACGATCAAGGTATTGCCCAGATCGCGCAACTTTTCCAATGTTTCGATCAGACGACGATTATCCCGCTGATGCAAACCGATAGACGGTTCATCCAACACATAGAGGACACCTGTCAGACCTGACCCGATCTGGGTAGCGAGACGAATGCGTTGAGCTTCTCCACCGGACAACGTACCTGCACTGCGTGAAAGGGTCAGATAGTCCAAACCCACATCGAGTAAGAAGCGCAACCGCTGATCGATTTCTTTAACGACTTGTTCAGCGATCGTGGAATCGCGGGTATCCAGTTCAAGAGAGTGAATCCACTCATAGGCGGCTGCCGTGGACAAGGCGGTCACTTCAGCGATGTTCTTACCCGCAATCGTCACTGCAAGACTGGCGTCTTTCAGACGAGCCCCACGACATTGAGAACATGGAATCTCACGCAGATACGCTCCCCAGCGTTCGCGAGCAGAATCGGTCTCAGCCTCATCAAAACGACGCTTCACATTGGGAAGAACACCTTCATAACGCTGAGTGAATGTACGTACCCGCCCGAAGCGATTGCGATAACTGACCACTACAGGATCGTCATAACCGTTGAGAATGAACTGCTGAATTTTCTTCGGTAGAGATTCCCATGAGGCATTGATATCGAAATCCATCTGCTCAGCCAACGAGGCGAATACTTTGGCGTAATGACGGGAGGCTGTTGCGCTCGACCAGGGAGCAACAGCCCCTTCGGCGAGGGATTTCGTCTGATCGGGGATTACTAATTCGGGATCCACTTCGAGATTCGTTCCCAAACCGCTACATTCTGGACAAGCTCCCCACGGCGAATTGAATGAAAACTGTCTGGGCTCCAACTCGTCGATGGCGACGTCATGTCCATTAGGACATGCCAATTCTTCGCTGAAACTGCGCCGTCGCGCCGGATCGTCACTATCGCGATCGACAAAGTCGAGCACGACAATTCCTTTAGCCAAATTCAAAGCGGTCTCAATGGAATCGGTGATCCGTCCCTGAGCTGAATCCTTGACAGCGATCCGATCTACCACCACATCGATATCGTGCTTTTTCTGCTTGTCCAGAACGGGAATATCGGGCAGACGGTATTGCTCTCCATCGATGAGCACCCGCGCATATCCTTGAGTTGATAGATTCCTCAACAACTCAACATATTCGCCTTTTCGTCCACGGACGATAGGAGCGAGAATGGAAAATCGAGTCCCCGTTTCAAAAGACATGATCTGATCGACAATTTGCTGAGGACTTTGTTTATCGATCGGTTCATGACATATCAAGCAGTGCGGTTTTCCGATACGAGCGAAGAGCAGGCGCAGATAATCATAGATTTCTGTGACTGTGCCCACAGTGGAACGGGGATTGCGACTGGTGGATTTTTGATCGATCGCCACCGCAGGCGAGAGACCTTCAATGAAGTCAACAGCTGGTTTATCCATCTGTCCGAGGAATTGACGCGCATAGGCGGATAGGGATTCCACATAGCGTCTCTGCCCTTCCGCGAAGATGGTATCGAAAGCCAAAGAGGATTTACCTGATCCCGATAGACCAGTGAAGACGATCAGCGAATCCCTGGGTAAGTCAAGATCAACATTTTTAAGATTATGTTCGCGCGCACCTTTAACCACCAGACGATTCTTCACGGCTTCATGATAGTTCATATGTTCGGTTGAGCCCATGAAAAGATGGTCAATCCCGCTCAGAGCTAAATACCTCTTGCGCCCACGGTGAAAGTGTGGTGTCCTGTTAGTCGCATAGCGATTGAGGAGGTGAGCGATGGCATGGGATGAAGCGGCTCAGCGCCGCCTATTAGCGCATATGGATATTTCACAAGTGCGTCAACAAAAATTGGAAGCTACCCAACATCTGCTTGGCGACACCATCGCCCTTTCCGAATGGGCATGGCAATCCCCCTCTATCTTGCCTGGATGGACGAGAGCTCATGTCGCCAGCCATCTGGCGCGCAACGCCGACGCCTTCAGCCAGATCATCTCACTGGCTTCCTCACATGATCGACGTCCTATGTATGCGGATGAGGAAAGCCGCATCGATGATATCGAACGGGGATCTCAACGAGACGGATTGGCTTTACAGATCGATCTCGATACCTCGGCTGGACTGCTTCACCGCACCCTCGATTTGATCGATGCCAACATGAGTCCCACTGTCTTATATCCCACCCCTTCACTGCCGATCCTCGCTGGATTGATTCCCCTCGCCCGTCTGGGGGAGGTCATTATCCACCACGCCGATCTCGACTGCGGATTCGACATCGCCACCACTGAACCCATCATCGCCGAATGGCTTGTCCAGTGGATCTTAGCTTCGACTTCTTTCCCCGGATTGAATATAGCGATCACCTGCGATTCAGGACTTCATAGCCGTATAGGTTCGCAACCCGATCCCCTCCATATCACCGCCCCCGATGCTGTTATTCTTGGATGGTTGACCGGACGCCTACTGCCCCATTATTACGAACTTTATCGTCTGCCCGACCCTCTTCCCCTTCGCTAAATCTGCTTCTAGGCTTGGAGTATGGAGACCACCTTTCATACCCATCCAAGCCTTCCGCCACTGAAATGGAGACTCGGTCGACGATCCATCACGAAATTGGCAGTCTCGTCCTTAGATAACAATGTCTATCTGATCGATACCGAAGTGGGAATGGTCGTGATCGATGCGGCAGACGATGTCGATGCGATCACCACATTAATCGGCGCAGCTCCCCTCGCGGCGATCATCACCACCCATCGGCACCACGATCACATACGCGCTTTGTCCGCTTTATCCTCGTATTATCCACAGGCAGCCCTCTATGCCGGTGAGGACGATGTAGAGGCGATCTACGATGCCACCGGAATACGTCCCCGCGCTGTGAAAGACGGGGAAATACTCACCTTCGGTTCCCTATCTCTCAACGCGATCTGTCTGGTTGGACATACCCCTGGTTCGATCGCCTTAGCCTGCCAGGAAGGGGAAAATTCCTCGATCTTTACCGGTGATTCCCTCTTCCCAGGAGGTGTGGGTAAGACGAATTCTGCCCAGGATTTCACCTCACTTCTGAACGATGTGATCGATAAAATTTTCAACCGTTTTGACGATATGACCATCGTCCACCCTGGGCATGGAGACGCCACCACTCTTGGACGAGAACGTCCGTATCTTGAGCAGTGGCGTCAACGCGGATGGTGATTTAGATATCGCGAGTAGCTGATTGCTTCTTGGTATGAATCAACGAAGCGACAGCGGTTATCACGATGGTGATGAGAATGATCGCCAACGACCACATAGTTGGGACTTCCCAGCTCACGATGTGATAGTGATGCAACGCATGCAAGATCAGTTTCACCGCAATGAAACACAAGATGAAGGACAAACCCAACGAGAGATAGACGAGTCTTTCCAGCAAACCACCAAGTAGGAAATAGAGCTGACGCAAGCCCATGAGTGCGAAGAAATTGGCGGTGAATACCAAATAGGGCTCTTGGGTGAGTCCAAAGATGGCAGGAATCGAGTCGAGAGCGAACATGATATCGACTGAGCCGAGAGCTACTACGACAAAGAAAATGGGAGTGAAGAGCCTCTTTCTATCGATCTTTACCGAAAAATGAGTGCCGTGATAGTCGGGAGTGGATGGAACTACCGAGCGAATCCATCCCATGAAGGCATTTTCCGCCTCGTTATGTTCTTCTTCCTCTTGAGAGCGATAGTCGAGGAAGAGTTTTACACCTGTATAGAGCAGGAATGCACCAAAGACGAAGAAGATCCAGGTAAAACGATCGATGATGGCGGCTCCAATGAGAATGAAGATCCCTCTAAATACCAATGCCAAAATAATCCCGCACATCAATGCGAATTGCTGATAGCGTCTTGGGACATTCATCGATGCGAGCAAGATGATAAAGACGAAAAGATTGTCGATGGAAAGGGAATATTCCGTCAGATATCCTGCGAAAAATTCAATCGCATAATCCCAACTCGTCTTGTCCGTAATGGGGTGGGCGAACAGGCCGATACCGATGCCGAAAAGAACTGCTGCCGTGATAAATCCGGTGATTGCGATGGCGCATTCTTTCATCGACGGCTCATGAGGATTGCGACTCATATGAATCACATCCGCAATTAAAACGGCAATGAGAACGATCAATGTGATAGCCCACGTAAGGCTTGTTACATGCATGGGGATAGCCTTCCACTGTCGCTACAGATTTGGAGGTCTTGCCACTGAGATCGCTCAGCTGTGGTTCCGGAAGTGATCTTCGTGAATGACGGTTCCCACATGAGGCTACTCCCCTCCTAGGGTTTCCCATTGTTTCACGAGGCTGGTGAGGCTCTCAACGTGACAGGGCTGATTGAGCTGATAGCGATTAGCGATTGGCTTCTATCATGGCTCGAAGTTCCGATTTGAGATCAGCGATTTCATCGCGTAGACGCGCAGCCACCTCGAATTGTAGATCGGCCGCTGCTTGGTGCATTCTCTCACTGAGCTGAGAGATCAGCGAAGCCAATTCCTTCTCGTTCATCTGGGCGAGATCACGCCGAGGATCGAGGGGAGCCACATCGAGATTGGATGAGGCGAGCAGATGAGCCGTATCGTCTTGTTCCCGCACCACCATATCGGTGATATCGGCGATTTTCTTCCGTAAGGGCTGAGGATCGATCCCGTGTTCTTTGTTATAGGCGATCTGTTTTGCCCGTCTTCGATTGGTCTCATCGATAGCTCGACTCATCGAATCGGTGATGGTATCGGCATACATATGAACCTGTCCGGAGACATTGCGCGCAGCTCGTCCAATTGTCTGAATCAAAGAACGATCTGAGCGCAAGAAACCCTCCTTATCGGCATCCAAAATAGCGACAAGCGATACTTCGGGAAGATCGAGCCCCTCTCTCAACAGGTTGATGCCGACCAAGACGTCATATTCTCCTAGGCGTAATTGTCTGAGAAGATCAACTCTCGCCAAGGTATCGATATCGGAATGAAGATAGCGTGTACGCACACCATTCTCGACTAGATAGTCGCTCAATTCCTCAGCCATCTTCTTGGTCAAGGTCGTCACCAAAGAACGCTCATCTTTCGCCGCACGCATACGTACCTGATCGATAAGATCGTCAATCTGTCCCCGGGTGGGCTTAACGATGATCTCTGGATCGATAAGACCAGTCGGGCGGATGATCTGTTCTACATAGCCGTCAGCTCGTTCCAATTCATAGCTACCAGGGGTTGCCGACGAATAGACAGTTTGCCCGATTCTTTCAACGAATTCTTCGAATTTCAGCGGACGGTTGTCCATCGCGCTGGGCAGACGGAAACCGTGTTCAACCAGTGTTCGTTTACGGCTCATATCCCCTTCGTACATACCCCCAATCTGGGGAACGGTTACGTGGGATTCATCGATCACTAAAAGGAAATCTTCGGGGAAATAATCGAGCAGACAGTTTGGAGCAGAGCCAGCCTCTCGTCTATCGATATGCCGTGAATAATTCTCGATTCCAGCGCAGGTTCCGATCTGACGCATCATCTCGATATCGTGATTCGTCCTGAATTCTAAACGCTGAGCCTCCAGTAATTTACCTTGAGATTTGAACTGTTCAAGGCGTTCAGCTAATTCCTCTTCGATTGCCGCAATGGCTTTTTCCATCCGCTCCGGACCTGCCACATAATGAGAAGCTGGAAATATATAGACCTGCTCATCTTCACTCAGCAATTCCCCTGTCAACGGTTGCAATGTGGAAAGAGCATCGATCTCATCCCCGAAAAATTCGACGCGGACGGCATTTTCTTCATACATAGGAAAGATCTCAACGGTATCCCCTCTCACCCTGAAGGTTCCACGCGTACCGGCAAGATCATTTCTGACATATTGCATTTCGACGAGTTTGTGAAGCAATCGCGTACGATCCCACTGATCTGAGATCGTGAGCTCTAACATCCGATCCACATATTCTTGAGGAGTACCCAACCCGTAGATCGCCGAGACGGTGGCGACCACGATCACATCCCGCCGGGTGAGCAAGGAATTGGTCGCAGAATGGCGCAGACGCTCCACTTCCTCATTGAGACTTGAATCCTTCTCGATATAGGTATCGGTTTGGGGGACATAGGCTTCTGGCTGGTAATAGTCGTAATAGGAGACGAAATATTCCACAGCATTATCGGGGAAAAACTGTCTCAGCTCGCTCGCATATTGAGCAGCCAAGGTCTTATTAGGTTGCATGACGAGCATCGGACGCTGTAAACGCTCAGCCAGCCATGCAACGGTCGCCGTCTTCCCCGTACCGGTAGCGCCCAATAAGATGATGTGATCTTCTCCAGCTTCAACCCTACGAGCTAATTCTTCAATCGCTGCCGGTTGGTCTCCAGCCGGTTCAAATTCCGAATGAACTTTGAAAGGAGCTAGACGGCGTTTGATCTTTTCTACTGGACGCATCTCACTTCTTTCCTCGATAGAGAGCACATAGCTCTTTCCATATCCAATCAATCTGAGCGATAAGACGTGTCCGATCGCTATCGGTATTGTCGATCACATAATCGGCGATAGCTAAGCGCTGCTGACGTGTAGCTTGAGCTTCTATCCTGCTGCGAGCCTGATCGCAGGTTAAGTGAGAGCGTTTCATTAAACGCTCCATCTGAATATTTTCATCGACATCTACCACGATCACCCGATCAAAGCGATCTACGCTACCGGTTTCTACCAGAAGGGGAACTGCTGTCATTGCAATCGCTTCGGCAGGCATATGCGAGATGATCTCATCAAGGCGAGCAAAGATCAACGGATGCGTGATCTCGTTGAGCATGCGCAAAGCTTTGTCATCTCCAAAGACGATCTGAGCCATAGCAACACGATCCAGATCTCCCGAAGGAGTGCATATTGTGGAGCCGAAAATATCTCTCAGACGTTTCAGACCCACAGAACCCGACGAGGTGACCTGGTGCGCAATCTCATCCAAATCGATCACCTGAGCACCTAGGGTGGAAAAAACTTCAGCTACTGTCGTCTTCCCAGAGGCGATACCCCCTGTTAAAGCGATATTCGCAGCAACCATCACAGTCCAGGGGTCGCCATGCGAAAAGCTGCCTCGGCAGCCATTTCCATCGCGATACGATGTGAGCCTCTCCCCCATCCTCTCGGCTCATATTCATCGGTAGCCAAAGAATCTGCGGTAAAGAGAATCTGCCCAAATGGGATTCCTCTCATCTTGGCGAAGGCAGCCATAGATGCCGTCTCCATCTCCACCACGGCACACCCAGCCGCCTTGCGATCGGCAATCATCTGTTTGGTTTCCCGATGAAGCCCATCGGTCGTCCAGGTGGAGACTTCCCGAGCCTTAAATCCAGCCTCTTTCAAAGTCTGTATGCATGTTGCACTCACTGTCTCATCAGTAGAGATCCATCGTCCAGGACGCTGATAGTGATAGCTGGTTCCTTCATCTCTCAAGGCGCGATAGGGAACGAGAAATTCTCCCTCGGCGATGGGCTCCAAGGCTCCACAAGAACCGACCATGATCAAGGTACGTGCGCCACGCTGAATGAGATGCTCTGCACAGATGACTGCCGCTGGCCCTCCGATTGGACAATCGAGAATTCCAATCTGGCGATCTTCTCGAGAGATTCTCCAAAGATCGTAGGTGGTTGTCACGAGATCGACTACGCTGAACTGTTCTCCATTATTCTCGGCAGTATATTGAGCGATAGCTGGCCCCAAAATCGCCATGACGACAGTCTGGGGAACCGCATGGGCAGCCTTTTCAGCAAAAGCAATTTGAGAGACGAGATCGGTAGGATCCTCATCGAAATCCAAGATGGGATAGGCAGCATTCAGCATCAGACCTCACTTGATAGCTAGATGATGATCCCATCTTAACCTGGCAACAATTCTTCTGAGAGAAAAGAAGAGGGGATGTGCATAAGCACATCCCCTCTCGATGAGATCGATACGATCAGTTGTTGCCACTGAGCTTATCGCGCAGAGCTTGCAAAGCCTCATCGGAAGCCAGCGAACCCTCGCTAGCTCCAGACTGGCTAGCATATTCCGTCTGCTCCTCAACGGCAGCGGCGGCGGCAGCCTCTTCAGCTTCGGCAGCTTGCTTCTTGAGAGCCATCCAACGAGCCTGAGCCTCGGCATATTGAGCTTCCCAGGCAGCCTGCTGTTCCTCATATCCCGGCTTCCACTCATTGGTTTCGGGATCAAAGCCCTCGGGATAGATATAGTTGCCATTTTCGTCGTAGCTGGCGGTCATACCGTATAGCGACGGATCGAAGTCTTCGGCTTGAATATCTACACCGAGATTGGCCTGCTTGAGAGACAGGGAGATACGGCGGCGATCGAGATCGATATCGATGATCTTGACCATGACCTCGTCACCGACAACAACGACCTGCTCCGGGATCTCCACGTGGCGCTCGGCAAGCTCGGAGACGTGAACCAGACCCTCAATTCCGTCCTCAACGCGGACAAAGGCACCGAAGGGAACGAGCTTGGTAACCTTACCGGGAACAATCTCACCGATCTGGTGAGTGCGGGCGAAGGTCTGCCACGGATCTTCCTGAGTGGCTTTGAGAGACAAAGAGACGCGCTCGCGATCGAGTTCGACGTCCTTGACCTCGACGGTAACTTCCTGTCCAACCTCGACCACTTCGGTCGGATGGTCAATATGCTTCCAGGAAAGTTCGGAGACGTGTACAAGACCGTCCACACCGCCGAGATCGACGAAAGCGCCAAAGTTGACGATCGAGGAGACAACACCCTTGCGGATCTGCCCCTTCTGCAGCTGATGCAAGAAGGACTGACGCACCTCGGATTGTGTTTGCTCCAGCCAAGCTCGACGGGAAAGAACCACATTGTTGCGATTCTTATCGAGCTCAATGATCTAAGCTTCGAGTTCTTGACCGACATAAGGTTGCAGGTCGCGCACCCGGCGCATCTCGACCAAGGAGGCGGGGAGGAAGCCACGCAGACCGATGTCTACGATCAGACCACCCTTGACCACTTCGATGACGGTACCAGTCACCACACCGTCTTCGTCCTTGATCTTCTCGATTGTGCCCCAAGCACGCTCGTATTGGGCACGCTTCTTGGACAGGATGAGACGTCCTTCTTTATCTTCCTTCTGCTGGACGAGAGCTTCAATCTCATCTCCCACCTCGACAACATCGAAAGGATCGACGTCGAGTTTGATGGATAGCTCTTTAGAAGGGATGACGCCTTCAGTCTTATAACCGATGTCGAGCAAAACTTCGTCTCGGTCAACCTTGACGACGACACCTGTGACGATATCTCCGTCATTGAAATACTTGATGGTGGAATCAACCGCGGCCTCGAAGGCTTCTGGGGTTCCGATGTCGTCGATTGCGACCTGGTTCGAGGCCTCAGTGGAGGAGGTCATGTAGTAGGGCTCCGATTGTGTACGTACGTTTCTTAAGTGCATCGGACTTGCGGTTACCGCAGTCACGACCTACTCCGTCCGAAGTCGTGACAGACCGATGCTGTTTCAGTTTATGCTTCACCTCTACGAGGGTCAATCCGAGAAGGAAAGAGCTTTCACATTTTCATTTGTTTATTTTGCTAACCTAGTCGGTGCATATATCCATTCAAGGAGAGTTCGCGACTATGAATAATCCCAAAGCTCGGATCGCTATCATCGTGGCTATCTTGGTCGTCGTTGCCCTCATCGTCCTATACGGTCTTTTCGGCCGAAATAAGACGAGCGATGTCACCGACACTCCGCCTGCACAACCTGCCACATCAAGTGCAGCTCCTTCTCCGACACCAACGGTAATTATTCCCGAAGGGTGCCCAGCCGATCCGCATCCCATTGCGAATCCGGTGAAGATGTATCTGGTCAATCATGACAATCGGGAAATGCCCATGCTCTCTTTAGGAATGGATATTTCCAATACTGCTCCTGAAGCACCTCCTGGCACCGAATCCCATACCGTTGGCTGGTGGAATGAAGGCCCTGCTATCGGATCCAATCATGGCAAGGCTGTTTTAACCTCCCATACATTCCAATGGGGAGGAGCTTTAGGCAACGAACTCAATGATGGGTTGCTCCAGGTCGGAGATATCATCAAATTCGTTGGAGATAACGGGGATTCAGCATGTTATCGCTACACCGGCGCGGCACATATCCTCGTCAAGGATTATCAGCCGGATTCCAATATCCTCTACGACGATAGCGGAGATCCCATGGTGGCTTTGGTCGTCTGCTCGGATTACACCCCATCCGGTGACGCTGAAGGACGCATGATCCACTATGGCGAGCTCATTCACGCCTGATCGATCAACACAGACGCAATATTCCCCCTCCAACGAGGGGGAATATTTTTATTCTCAGTGAGCTGCTTTTAACCAGTTGGCACCGTAGCCAACCGATACCTCAAGAGGTACTTTCAACTCGACAGCTTGAGCCATCTGCGAGGTGACAATTTCTCTTGCGATATCGGCTTCTCCTGGAGCGATCTCGAGAACCAATTCGTCGTGAATCTGTAAAAGAATTCTGGATTTCAACTTCTCAGCTTTCAACGCTTTATCCACCTTCAACATCGCCACTTTGATGATATCGGCAGCCGATCCTTGAATTGGTGCATTGAGAGCCATGCGTTCAGCATTTTCGCGCGTATAGCGATCGGGATTTGCCAGATCGGGTAGATAGCGTCTACGTCCAAAGATGGACTCGGTATAGCCCACCTTTCTCGCCTCATCGACCACTTCATTGAGATAGGTGCGCACAGCGCCGAAGGTTTCGAAATATCCGTCCACCAAAGCCATTGCCTGACTATTGCTGATCTTGAGACGAGATGCCAACCCATAGGCGGATAGCCCATATGCCAAGCCATAATTCATCTGCTTGACCGAATTTCTCTGCTCAGCAGTGATCTGCTCAACAGGAATCGAAAAGACCTTTGCAGCGGTGACGGTATGGAAATCGACACCCGATTTGAACGATTCGATCAAATTCTTGTCATCGGAAACATGAGCCATCACCCTCATCTCAATCTGGGAATAGTCTGCGCTCATCAACCCTTCATAGTCAGAGCCAGAGACGAAAGTGGCACGAATTTTTCTCCCTTTTTCACTACGGATAGGGATATTTTGCAGATTTGGTTCAGCCGAGCTGAGACGTCCGGTCGCCGTCGCCGTCTGAATATATGTTGTATGAATTCGGTTACTGTGATCGCTATCGACCATCGCCGCCTTGGCAAGCCCTTCCACAGCCTGACTCAATTTCAGATCCTCACGGTAATCCATGAGATTTTTCAAGAAAGGATGTGGGTGTGTGAGATAGATCTGTTCAATCGTTGTCGCATCTGTGCTATATCCAGAACGGATCTTTCTCAGTGGAGGCATCTGTAAACGGTTGAAGATGATCTGTTGAAGCTGTCGCGATGATTTCAAATTCAACGTCTGCTTACGGGGTTTACCGTTCTTTGGTTCAGGATAGACCTGTTCGATAATCTGCTTTTCCAGCTCGTCAATTGAATCGATCCCCAAAGACAGACGGACAGCCTCCCATGCATCCTTTTCAGCTCTATGGGCAGATAATTCATATTGGTTATGAAGATCATCCAATGCTTTCGTATCGATTTCGATACCGTCATATTCCATCTGTGCGAGCAAAGCCGCAAGCCTCATTTCGATATCTCGTAATAGATCTAGCTGATCGATATCTTTGAGAGCCTTCTCCAAGATCGGAGCCAATTCCACCAAGAGATAAGCGCAATTAGAGGCGTGATCAATCTCGTCTTGCCCACAATCCTCGCTGAAGACCGGAAGCATCTGCCCATCGCTCTCAGCAGATCTGAGCAAAGTCTTATTCAGGTAGCGTTCAGCCAGATCGGCAGGATCGTAATCTTTCTGATCGGGGCGAAGTAAATAGGCAGCTAATTCGGTATCCATCATCGGCTGACGAATCTGCCATCCTTGAGCCAGACAGATGCGATAGAAGTTTTTAGAGCCATGAACGATGATCTCCGATTTCTCATCGGCACACCACAAGGCAAAAGCCTTCCGATCCCGATCGGTCATCATTCCAGCTTCAATCCAGATCGTGACCTTGCCGTCACTGATCGCATATCCGTAGACCTTATAAGGCCAGCGCTCCTGCGCGCAGAGGACCAAGCCGCAGGGCTGCGATCCGTGATCTTCAAGCCATGATGAAAGATCATCTGGCTGACAAATCTGCTTATCCACCTGAATGGTAATCTGTTTTTCTTCAAGGTCGCCAGGAGGGAATACCGAGAAGAAGCGCTGTCGTAAGGAGACGAATTCTAAACGATCAAAGAGACGATTAAGCTTTACCCCATCGCTAGATCTCAAGCGCGTATCAGCGATCGAGATAGGAAGATCGAGATCGCGAACAAGAGAATTTAACTGCCGGTTGAGTCTAACTCTCTCGATAGAATCGCGCAGATTTTGACCGGCGACACCTTTCACTTCATCAGCTCGTTGGAGCAAATTATCCAAACCGTCGAATTCAGCGATCAATTTAGCAGCTGTCTTAGGGCCAATCTTGTCGACACCGATCAGATTATCGCTCTTTTCCCCCACCAAAGCTGCAAGGTCGCAGTAGCGAGCGGGATAGACCCCATATTTTTTGTAGACGGCTTCAGCGTCCATCGCATTCATCTCGCTCACACCGCGTTGAGGCATCAAGACGGTGACCTGATCGTCTACAAGCTGAAGAGCGTCTCTATCACTGGTGACGATATAGCATTCCATCTTTTCACGACTGGCATGGGTTGCCAAGGTGGCGATGAGATCGTCTGCTTCATAATTTTCCTTTGACAAACAGACGATATTGGCCGCTTCAAGGACTTCTTTCAACAGATCGATTTGACCGATGAACTCTTCTGGAGTCTTATCTCGCGTTCCCTTGTAATCCCCGTAAAGCTCAGTCCGGAAAGATCGTCTAGATATATCAAAACAGACCGCTATATGAGTTGGTTCCCATGTCCTTACCAATGTGGTGAGCATGGAGAGAAAACCGTGGATGACATTGGTCGGCTGGCCATCGGAGGTGGAAAAGTTATTCACCGGCAAAGCGTAGAAAGCCCTAAAGGCCATCGAGTGTCCATCGATCAGCAAGAATCTGTCAGTCACATAACGAGCCTAGCGGTTTTAGGAAGCTACTCGCTCGTCGCCGAGCAGGCAATCTGGCAAAGTACAACTATGGAGATAGCATCATCTGATAGCACCGTTTACGCTGGCGAATCCCTCGGCTCTTTAGCGACCTCGATGGAGATCGAGATTCTCAGTGTCGATCACGATCAATGTCGAGGGCGGATGCCTGTTGCCCCCAACCGCCAACCTGCTGGCCATCTTCATGGAGGAGCAAGCGGTGTTCTGATCGAGACTTTGGGATCATATCTCGCCCAATTACAGTGCTCAAGGAAGGAGCAGGCGGTACCGATGGCGGCAGTCGGTGTGGAATTATCCGTCAGCCATGTCAGATCGGTATCGGATGGGTATGTCTATGGAGATTGTCGCTGTATTTACCTCGGACGTAGCTCAGCGGTCTATCTTGTCGAGATCGTAGATGACGATGAACGCCTAATCGCTCATGGACGGTTGAGCTGCCGCTTCATTGCGATTTCTCAACCGTCCGCAGGATAATCCTCAGCGTTTATTGTTCTTGGCGTGATCGATCACGCTCTCGGCGACTTCCCTCATGGACTTACGCAGATCCATCGCAGTCTTTTGAATCCAACGGAAAGCTTCCGGCTCACTCAAGCCCAGGCTCTCTTGGAGCAAGCCCTTAGCCTGATCGATGATCTTGCGCGATTCCAAACGCTCGGTGAGATCTTCGATCTCATCGTCCAAAGCGCAAATCTCAGAGAAACGAGCCATAGCGATCTCAATCGCAGGAACCACATCGGAAGCATCAAAGGGCTTGACGACATATGCCATAGCTCCAGCTTCTCGAGCCTGTTCTACCAATTCCCTCTGAGAAAAAGCGGTGAGCATCACAACGGGAGCGATGCGCTCAGAAGCGATAATTTCGGCTGCCGCAATTCCGTCCATCTTAGGCATCTTGACATCCATGACGACCAGATCGGGCTCCAACTGTCGAGCCATATCGACAGCCGCCTGTCCGTCTCCTGCCTGACCGACGACGTCATAGCCCTCTTCATTGAGAAGTTCTACAAGATCGAAACGGATCAGTGCCTCATCCTCAGCGACGAGGACGCGCGGACGCCGATCGGATTGATTTACTTTAGTGTCGCTCACGAGTTTTATCCTTGTCTTCACGTTGTCGGCCCTTGAGCTTAGCGCAACCGACATCACCAGCCTAGCGCGCAGCCCCTAGGAGGATCTAATAAAACGAGAGATACGATGTGACGATTTCAAAGAAATGTGTCACAATAGATGACGGTCACGCCCGGGTGGCGGAATGGTATACGCGGACGGCTCAAACCCGTCTGGCCGATGAGGCCATAGGGGTTCGACTCCCCTCCCGGGCACCGTGACTTTCACAGTTTCATAGAAGCGCCCCAGTGGCGCTCTTTTTTCTTTTCTCACCATCTCTACTTTTCATCTCTACACGCTTTTATCATCGCTATGTAGACGAAAGGGGTGACCCTTTGTGGCCACCCCTTTCGGTCAATCACCTCACTGAGGTTTGATATCGCTTTCGTGTGTAGTGATATCGGCGGGAGGCTCATCGATCAGATGATCTCCTGTGGGACTTTCCTCCCACTCCAAGGGCTTGATGCGATGGATACGCAAGGTATTGGTCTTCCCGGCGACACCGATCGGTGAACCGAAGACGATGACCACGCGCTCGTCCACATCGATCATCTTCATCTCTTGGAGCTTACGATTAACCGCCGTCACCATCTCTTCGTTATTGGGATAGGAGGGAGTGGTGATGACCTGGGCTCCCCAACATAGGGTCATCCAATTCGCGGTGCGAGGTTCGGGGGTGAAGACCAAGAGAGGAACTTGGCTACGCAGACGCGACATGCGTCGTGCAGTATCTCCAGACTGAGTGAAGGCGACCATATATTTGGCATCCAACTGATTGGCAGCCTGAGCGGCAGCCATAGCGACGATACCGCCGGTAGTATGGGGATCCCACTTGATCTTAGAGATCTCTTTAATGCCTTGCTTCTCGGTATTCTCCACGATACGAGCCATCGTCTTGACGGTCTCGACAGGATAGGCGCCAACCGAGGTCTCGCCGGACAACATCACAGCATCCGTACCGTCCAAAATAGCGTTGGCGACATCGGATGTCTCCGCACGAGTCGGACGCGGGGCGTTGATCATAGAGTCGAGCATCTGAGTGGCGACGATCACCGGCTTAGCCCATTTACGCGCCTTGCGGATGATCTTCTTCTGGACGAGAGGAACCTCTTCAAGAGGAAGCTCAACGCCGAGATCACCACGGGCAACCATGAAGCCATCGAAGGCATCGACGATCTCATCGAGATTCTCAACAGCTTGAGGCTTCTCGATCTTGGCGATGACGGGACGAAGAATCCCTTCTTCTTCCATAATCTCGTGGACGCGCTCAATATCTTTGGCGCTACGGACGAAGGACAAAGCGATCATGTCGAAATCGTTTTGCAAAGCCCAACGCAGGTCAAGCTCGTCCTTTTCACTCATCGCAGGAACGTTGACGGCGACACCGGGTAAATTGATGCCCTTGTGATTGGAAACAGGTCCTGCAACAGTCACACGAGTGACCACGTCAGTAGCGGTGACCTCAATAGCTTCGAGAGCGATACGTCCATCATCGATCAAGATGGTATCGCCTGGCTTAACGTCTGCAGGCAATCCCTTGAAGGTGGTCGATGCGCGTTCAGCATCTCCGGGGATGTCATCGATGGTGATGGTGAAGGTCTGACCGTAAACGAGATCGACCTTACCCTCTGCAAAATTACCGAGGCGGATCTTGGGCCCTTGGAGGTCGGCAAGTAAACCGACAGTCTTGCCAACGGCCTTCATAGCGGCACGGGTCTCGTCGAGACGCTTCTTATGCTCGCTGTGATCCCCATGGCTCATATTGAAACGGGCAACGTCAAGTCCAGCCCTGATGAGTTCTTCCATACGCTCCTGCGTGGAAGTAGCTGGTCCTAAAGTACAAACGATCTTAGCTCTACGCACGCCATTACCCTAGCTCACAGGTGTTCAGATAGATGACTTATCTGGCAACTGCCTAGCTTTCATTTTCTGTCTGCACGATCGTCAACGCTGTGCGCAGGTCTTCACTGGGCTCGCTGACGAAATGGACATACTCTCCACTGCCTGGATGGACGAAGCCCAATTCGGCGGCATGGAGCCACTGCCTTTCCAATCCCAGACGTCGAGCCAAGGTGGGATCACAACCGTAGAGAGGGTCTCCGACACAGGGATGACCGAGAGCTGAAAAATGGACACGAATTTGGTGAGTGCGTCCAGTTTCTAGATGAACCTCGACCAACGTAGTCGATCTCATCGCTTCAATAGTCGTGTAATGAGTTCGTGACGCCCGTCCATCACGACGCACCGTGAACTTCCACTCATGGGTGCGATGACGCCCAATAGGGGCATCAATCGTCCCACTGAAAGGATCTGGATGTCCTTGGACGAGAGCATGATAGACCTTGTCGACACTGCGATCTCTAAAAGCTTGCTTGAGACAGCTATAGGCATATTCCGACTTGGCCACCACCATCAACCCCGAGGTGCCAACATCGAGCCTGTGGACAATCCCCTGTCTCTCTGCAGCACCCGAGGTGGAGATTCTAAAGCCGACCGCTGCCAGATGACTGACCACATCGGGACCATCCCATCCCAAAGAAGGATGAGCGGCAACCCCTGCAGGTTTATCGACCACGACGATATCGGCATCGTCATAGACAATCGACATTCCCTCCACTTCGTGGGGGACGACCTTGGCGATACGTACAGGCTCCGACATATCGATGTCGAGCATGGCCCCAGCTTTCACCTTCATCGAGGCTTTGGTGACCGTGACGAAATCGACAGATACACCGCCTTCAGCGATCAGATCGGCAACACGTGACCGAGTCAAACCGGTCATACGAGCCGCTGCCGAATCGATCCGTTCTCCATCGAGACCGTCTGGAATCAGCCATACGCTCATCGATTCTCCCGGGAGGAGATGGATTTTTCAGCACGATCATATCGCTCACGTCGAAATGTCCAGATCACTAAAAGGATCGCAGCGCAGGTGATTCCGATATCGGCGACATTGAATACGGCGAAACCTCTCAAAGAGATGAAATCGACAACATATCCTTGCAGAAAGCCGGGGGGACGCAACAGGCGATCGGTGAGATTACCCGCCACGCCAAAGGTCAGTAGCGCGATGGCGATTGACGATAGCCAATCTCTCACCTTCCAAACTCCATATCCCAATAGCCCTATAAGCACTGCAGCGGACAAGAGAGCGAGAAAGAAGGTGAACTGCGTCCCCATGGAAAAGGCAGCTCCTGGATTATAGAAGAGCTGGAAACTGAGCAGATGATCGATCAACCAATAAGGGGGGCGGTTTTCCAAGGTCTCGACTGCCCAATATTTGGTCAGCTGGTCGAGAAGATAACCGCAGACGATGATTGCCGCCATCACCATCCGTTTGGAACGCAGGGAAGGTTCACAGCTCATCGGCGCTCTTGACGCTGTTTGCACGATACACACATCGTGGCGCGCGGGAAAGCCGCCAAACGCAATTTGCCGATGGGACGTCCACATGACTCACACAATCCATAGCTTCCCTCATCGAGCAAACGTAAAGCCTGCTCGGTCTGGTCAAGCATTTCCAGCTGATTTTGGTGAAGGGAGATCTCTTGATCGCGTTCGAAATTGGAAGAACCCACGTCCGCCGGATCTCGTCCAGTGGTCGAATTTCCTTCGCGCATGAACTCATCCAGCTCGGCTTGAGTCTGGTTAACGACAGCGCGCAGACGCTCGCGCTCGGCTTCAAGCTCTTCACGAATCTCTGCGATCTCATCTTGGGTCCAGGGATCTTCTCCCTCGGCGACAGGCAAAGCGATCTGGGCTTCATCTGGCGTCTTATTCGTCGGCATCCACGACTCCTTTAGCAATCGTTTGTAAACGATGTCTTTTCCTCGGGGCAGATAATAGACGCCCCCGGCTTGTAAGCAAAGCCAGGGGCGCTATCAGCGTGGCGTCAGTTATTGAATTGCTCTTTCGCCTCGTTCATCAAAGCGTCCAGACGCGGAGTCGAAACCTCGGTTTGCCCAAGCCCATACATCGCATCGCTATTGGGCTTTGCTCCTGGAGTGACATCCGCCGAGTTCAGATGCTCGATCTGAGTCTGCAGGAAGCCGGTGAAGGTGCGACGGTAATTCTCCTCATATTCGCGCAATTGATTGACGCGATCGAGCAACAGGTCGCGATCGTTTTCCAAGGAGGTGAACAATTCGGCGCGACGATCCCGGATCTCAGAATCGAGACGATCGGCACGTGTACGGGCATCCGAGAGGATACGCTCAGCATTTTGACGGGATTCAGAATCGAGCTGATCGGCACGATCCTGAGCTTCTTGAGCCAGACGAGCTGCCTCAGCATTGGTCTGGTCAAGATGGCGCTGAGCTTCACTCTTTGCATCCGCCAAGAGCGTTTCGGCTTGCTGAGTAGCCAATTCGACAAGACGGACGACAGCCGACGACGCCTCGGAGCTTGTGGTAACCGTCAGATGCTGTACGCCATCATCGGTGATAACCCCCATCGTCTGAGTGGTCTCGGCAGCAGTCGGATAGTGGCGAGCATTGGCAGCAACACTCTCAGCTTGGACGGCACGCTGCTCAGCTTGAGCCAAAGCTTCACGAAGTTGCTCCACCTGCTGGAGAAGCTGCTCATTATCATTGCGCAACTGCTGATGGGCAGTGGCAGAGGTATCGGAACTCGCACGCAACTCGTCCAGTTGAGAGCGCAAGGCGGAAACCTCACCATTCAAACGCTCATTTTCATCGCGAAGGTGCTGGCTACCGCTCTGTTCAGCAGCATTCTGGGAACGAAGCTGATCGAGCTCAGCCCGCGTTCTTTCCAGATCCGATTTAACAGATTCAAGCTCAGCAGCGTTGCCCTGAGCCGACACCGACGCTTCCTTAGCAGCTCTGAGGGTGTCGATCTCCTCTACAAGCTGGGCATAGCTGATTTCCAGCTTGTCCATAAAATTGTCGACCGAACTGGCGCGGTAGCCATCTTCATTTGGCTTACGTACCATCGGGAAACGAATATTGCGGACTTCGTCAAGAGACAGAGTCATAATCTTCACTCCAGATCAGCAGCTCAATACGTGCAACCGTGTCAGTACGGCAGATACCACACTAACGCACAGATATAAAATAATTTACATGAAAGCAACAATAATCCTTTGAATCATGTAAATGAGAACAAAAACTGCCATAAAGGCGAGGTCGAGACTTACGCCTCCTAAGTTGAGAGGCGGTATGAAACGTCTCAAAAAATTGATAGGGGGATCGGTCAAGGTATAGATGATCTCAAAGACCGAAGCGACTAGACGCCCTGGACGCCAATGGGGAACGATCAGGGGAATCCAACTGATAATCATGCGTGCGATAAGCACCCAGATATAGAGCTGACATGCCAAAAAGAGCAGCCAGGCGAGATTCGTCATATACATCGTTTACCTAGCTTTGATTGTAGAAACCGCCCTTGATGCGTTCTTTATCTTCGGCTGTCACATTGACGTTATTGGGAGAGAGCAAGAAGACTCGACTCGTTACACGTTCAATCGTTCCTCGTAGCCCGAAGATCAATCCAGCGGAGAAATCAACCAAACGCTTCGCATCCGCATCGTCCATATCGGACAGATCCATGATGACAGGAACATTGTCGCGGAAATGCTCACCGATCATGCGCGCTTCATTGTAATTGCGTGGATGGACGGTGATGATGCGGGAAAGATCGGCAGCTACCGGCAGTTTCGCGCGTCCTGTCTGATCAGAACGATTCGAGATAGCCACCGAATCCTCATAGCGATCAGAACGGTAGATCGGTTCACTGAACTGTTCCACATCGTCGCCATAGATATCGCTCTCCTCGTCGCTGACGAGTCCTAAAAACGCGGCGACCTTGTGAAGTGCTCCCGCCATCTATACCCCTCCATCGTGCGGTGGATCGTGCAGCCCAGCCTAATGGCTAACCGTCGCCTCTGAAGTACGACAAGCCGCAACGGATAGATTATATAGGTAATTTCTTATATGGATACCAATAGTGCCCATAGAGCGCCATGCCCGCCAATGGCGGGCACGAATTCAGTTGAGGAAATCTGGCAATTCCAACTCATCTTTTTCATCGTCACTTGGAACTCTCTCATCCGATACAGGAGAGGGACGCACGATCGTGGTGAGATTATCCGCGCCTTTGGATTCCGATGAGTCGTCAAGCGACTTTTCTCCAGATGTATTCACGACAGGACGTGAAGTCACCACCGGACGAGATTTGCGCTCAACCTGTTCAACCTCAGCTCGCTGTGGCGGAGCTGGATTATCGAATCCGGCCGCAATGACTGTCACCCTGACCTCATCACCCAAAGCGTCATCGATGACCGTACCCCAGATGATGTCAGCATCCTCATGGGCAGCATCTTCGATCAGCTGAGCCGCCTCACTGGTCTCGAAGAGACCCAGATCGGAACCTCCAGCGATGGAGAGGAGCACACCTCGCGCTCCATCGATTGAGGTCTCCAGCAAGGGGCTGGAAATAGCCTGTTGAGCAGCCTGCAGGGCTCGTCCGTCTCCTCGAGACGAACCGATACCCATGATTGCCGTCCCAGCATCACTCATGACCGACTTCACATCAGCGAAGTCGAGATTGACCATACCTGGGGTTGTAATCAGATCGGTGATACCCGATACACCTTGCATGAGGATCTGATCTGCAGAACGGAAGGCTTCTAGAATCGAGATCGTATGATCACTCATCTCAAGCAATTTATCGTTGGGGATGACGATGATGGTATCGACTTCCTTGGACAGCTCATCGATACCAGAATCTGCCTGACGGGCACGTTTGCGCCCTTCAAAGCTGAATGGACGGGTAACCACACCGATCGTTAAAGCCCCAAGGGAGCGGGCGATCTTAGCGACTACTGGAGCGCCACCTGTCCCGGTGCCACCGCCCTCACCGGCGGTGACGAAAACCATGTCGGCTCCTTTGAGAACCTCTTCGATCTCCTCAGAGTGATCCTCAGCTGCCTGGCGTCCAATAGAAGGATTGGCACCAGCCCCTAGACCGCGAGTCAGCTCACGGCCGATATCGAGCTTGACATCTGCGTCACTCATCAGCAATGCCTGAGCATCGGTATTGATGGCGATGAATTCCACGCCTTTCAATCCCAGCTCAATCATGCGATTGACCGCATTGACACCGCCGCCACCGACGCCGACGACTTTGATGACTGCCAGATAGTTCTGCGATGCAGTACCCACCGTCTGCCCCATTCCTTAAAAGCTCTCAATGTGCTGACCTATTGTGCGCATAGATGATGCTCTATCGCGATCAGCGACGCACGTTTAGGCTAAGAGATAGGCGTAAACTTCGCCAAAATTCCTCCCAACTTTCCAGCGAATCTCAAGTAATAGTTGAGAGTTGAAAGACCCGTCTAGGAAATCGCTGGATGGGAAGGAACCGAAATATCGATTGATGATCCGTCCATAGACAGCATCACCTCCAATAATTGCCCTTTCTGCTCGGAATAGTCCGCACTCCCCCAGTTGACCTTGCGATCGGATTGACAGTGGACGATGATGTGATCTTCCCCTTTCGCTTCGATCGATTCCACCTGATCGCGGATCTGCTCTGGAATCGAGAGGACGACAGTCGATACCGCTGCCAGAAGGGAGTCGTCATTGGCGACCTGAGCTTGGATACCCTCTACAGCCTCTTGCCTTGTCAAAAAGACTTTACCGTGGGCATCGACCCACTGATATCCCCCTTCGAAGAAACGTTGATAGACCATTGTCCGCTCGGTGATATCGATACGGACACGGTGAGGCCATATGCGACGGATCGATACCTGCTCGACTTCTGGCAGAGCGAGCAGACGTTGGGTCATCGGATTGAAATCGATACGCGCCATCGGCATACCGATAGGAATCTGTGCCTGATCGATTACCGTTTGGCTATCGAGAAGATGGTTGCCTTCTACCTCCACATCTCGCGCATCGAGAAGCGAGGAGAAAAAAACTGCCCACACCACCGCCGCCAGGGCAAAAAGCAGAGCGATAACGACCACAAGACGGCGCCAATACAGCCTGCGCGCGACTTTTCTGCGCATGTTGAAGCGCTTGGACATATCAGCGCTCACAGCACACCTTTCTGATCGCCTTTGCCACTTTATCCGCCTCGTAGGTGATATCCCCCGCCCCTAAGATCATGACGCAATCACCTGGACGAGCTAACGCGGCAACAGTCTGTGCCATATCGGCTTTAGGACAGTAGATCACCTTCTTATCATCGACATATCGACGTGCAGCTTGAACGACTAGATGGGAGGTTACGCCCTCAATGGGATCCTCTCGTGCCGGATAGATATCGGTGATGACGATCTGATCGGCTGCCGTCAACGCCTTCCCGAAATCTTCAGCAAAATCCCGTGTACGCGTGAAAAGATGAGGTTGGAAACAGGCGATCAGCTTTCCCCCATTCGCGATGGGGCGAGCCGCTTCCAAAGCGGCAGAGATCTCGGTGGGATGGTGAGCATAGTCGTCAAAAATTGCGATTGATTCCTCCCAACCGTCACAGGTGATCTCGTCGATCTTTTGAAAACGCCTCGACGTTCCTTTGAATGAGGCGAGACCTTCCAAAAGATCCTCCCATTCAACCTGGTTGAGCCGAGCTACAATAGCTGCCGCCACAGCATTCGCCACGTTATAACGACCTGGCATCGGAATGGTCATCTCATAACGTCCCTCTGGACAGACCAGATAGGCCGTTGAGCTTGTCCGCTGAGAGACGATATCTTCAATCCTCCACGCAGCATCGTGGGATTGCCCATATGTGATAACGCTCTTATTGCTCGATGCAATTCGTTCGGCAAGTTGACGTCCGCCAGCATGATCGATATTGACCACGACAGTCTCGATGGGATCTGCTGTGGCGAAACGCACGAAACCTTGCATATAGTTCTCGGCACTCTCCCAATTGTCCAAATGGTCAGCCTCAACGCTGGTCACCACAGCAATCTGAGCGGGATATTGCAGGAAGGAACCGTCCGATTCATCGGCTTCAATCACGAATAAATCGCGTGAGGCACATGCCGAGCTCTCCTTAGAATCGGCAAGAGGAGCTCCGATCACATAGGACGGATCGAGTGAACCCGCCCTCAAAGCCGCAACCGTCATCGCGCTGGTTGTGGTCTTTCCGTGAGATCCTGCTATCGCTACAGTTCTTGAATCCATCAAAGCCGCCAACGCTACGCTGCGGTGCAGGATCGGAATATGTCGCCTCTTCGCCTCACATAATTCACTGTTATCTGCACGTATAGCGGTGGAAATCACCACCGTATCCACCCCGTCCAGATGGGAAGGATCATGACCTATCTGTACTGGAATCCCGCTATCGACAAGACGAGCGGTCACCTCACTGTCACTGCGATCACATCCACTGACTTTCATACCGATTTGATGGTAGAAAGAGGCTATTCCACTCATACCCGCTCCGCCGATTGCGATGAAGTGAAGATGTCCCATCTGATCGCGGGAGGGAATATCTACCGGCTCGCGTAACGTCATCGTCTCTCCCCCAAAGTCGCATAGCGCATAGTGATCTCAGCTAACTCATCAGCAGCCCCAGACGAAAAGAGCTGCCTGCCCGCATCGGACATGCTCTTTAAGCGTTGAGGATCCTTCATGAGAGCACAAACATGTTCGCTCAGGCTAGAAGCGTTGAGATCGGCGTCATCTATCATGACCGCCGCTCCGGCCTTCACAGCTCCTGCCCCGTTCTTCGCCTGTTCTCCATTGCCGACAGCAAGGGGGACAAGAATGGTCGGCAAACCGATAGTCGCCGTTTCAGCGACCGTTCCCGCTCCTGACCGCGCCACCATCAGATCACAGACCGCATAGGCTTCTTCCATGCGATCGACATAACGCCATGGACGATAGATCGCCCCCGTATTCTCATCGACATATTCACTGATCGTCTCGGGATAATTTTTAGAACCCCATACATGCAAAATCTGGATACCGGCAGCACAGATGGCAGGAATAGCCTCGTAGATTGCGGTATTGATCGACCGAGCCCCTTGAGAACCTCCACTGACGAGTAAGGTCGGCATATCATGGCGCAAGCCGAAGATCTTCTCGGCAGCTATCTTCTTTGCTTCGTCTACACCATGAGCCAGATCGGTAATCGAGGTACGCAAGGGCATTCCCACGAGATGAGCCTTCGGCAAGGCTGTATCGGCGAATGTGGTCGCCACTACCTGAGCGAAGCGAGCAGCCATCTTATTCGCAATACCTGGTAAAGCATTCTGTTCGTGGACGATGACTGGAATTTTCGATAGATACGCCGCCAGATAAGCGGGGACAGAGACATATCCGCCAAATCCCACGACGATATCCGCCCTCACCTCTTTAAGAATCTGCTGAGCTTGATAGACGGCAGTAGCGACGCGCAGAGGGAGACGGAAAAGATCGAGATTGACCCGTCTGGGCATGGGGACGGGATCGACAAGGCGAAGATCAAGTCCCGCTTGGGGGATCACATGCGTTTCTAAACCCTTATGAGTGCCGATACATGTGATCCTCGCCTCAGGTTGGAGACGCATCAAAGCCTCAGCAGTTGCAATGAGAGGAGAGGTATGTCCGGCAGTTCCACCACCGGCTAGAACGATGCTGACCATATCAATCTCCTTCACGTCGCGGTGCGTCCACGATAGTGGTCATCCTAGGACGCACCTTCATCTTTCCAGCAGCGAGATAGTCTTGCGCATCAGGTTCATTGCGTGCCGCCGCTAGAAGCACGCCGATTCCCAAAAGATTTGCCAAGAGAGCCGAACCTCCCTGGGAAAGGAAAGGCAGAGGAACACCGACGACAGGAAGAAATCTCATCACCACGAAGATATTGATAAGAGCCTGCAAAACAATCCAAGATGTGATTCCAGCGGAGGCATAGCGCAAGAAACGATCGCTTGAACGCGAGGCGATCCGACATCCAGCGAAGGCAAGAGAGAAAAAGAGTACCAAGACGATGAGAGTACCCACCAACCCCATCTCCTCACCGAGGACAGCTAGAACATAGTCCGTCTGGGCGCCGTTATACAGACCTCCCCATTTTTGACGGGAATGTCCCAAACCCAATCCCCACCATCCGCCAGAAGCAAGAGCATAGATGGCGTTGAGAGGTTGATCCGATGCCCCAGAAGCAGCATCGGGATTGAAAAAGCTAAGGATACGTTCTTTTCGTCGATCGCTGGTGAAGATACTGATGGCAACCACGGCTAGGCCGCTCAGACAGATCACCATCAAAAGACGCACCGGAGCACCGATATGCCACAGCATCGCCAACATGATCAAACCGATCACCATGGCTGTTCCCATATCGTGTTCTAAAACGACGAGCAATTCAACCAAACCGAAACCGATCAGGAAGGGAAAGAGCATCCGTCGCGGTTCAGCTAGCGTGCGTGTCCTATTAGCAAAGACCGACGCTGACCAGACGATCAGACAGACCTTAGCGAATTCCGAAGGCTGGATCTGGACGCCGATTCCAATAGCGGACAGACTCAGCCATGCCCGGTTACCGAAATTGTCCACACCGAGAGGGGAAAAGATGAGGATGAGCAGAAGAATACTGCCGCACAGTCCCACCCATCCGAGAAAGGCGATCAGTTTTGGAGCGAGGCGGGAAAGAATCCATGCAGCCGGCAAACCTAAAGCTAAGAAGATCAGCTGGCGTACCAGATAGTAATAGGAGTCACCATTCACCGCTGATGACCATACGGACGAGGCAGATGCCACCATCAAAATTCCGAGAACCACCAGACATCCAGTAGCGATACAGACCATGTAATAGTCAGCCATCGGATGAGCGAGCATTTTGAAAAAAGGGTGCTTGGATTGAGCGCCCACAGTACCAAGCCCAGTGGTCAGGATCGACTCGCGCGAACGCCCTTTAGGTTTAACACTGTGACTCATCGTCATGACCTATCAGAGTCTGGACAGCAGCGATGAAATCCTCTCCCCGCTGGTCATATCCACTCCACATATCTTTGCTAGCACATCCGGGAGCGAGAAGAACTGTATCCCCTGATTGGGCGTAATGGGCTGCTGCCTGAACCGCTTCACCCATCGCCTCTCGCGATGGGGTATCGATGATAGCGATCGGAAGATCGGGAAGGTGAGTGCGGATCGATTCCGCATAGACTTCGCGATCTTTACCGAGAAGAATTACCGCTTTGAGACGTTTCCCGCATTCTTTCACTACCGGAAAGATATCGGTTCCCTTCGCCTGTCCACCGGCGATCCAGACGATAGATTCATAGGCGCTCAGAGAAGCTTGAGCTGCATGGGGATTGGTCGCCTTGGAATCGTCCACCCAACGGATTCCGTCATGGATGGCGACTGTCGATATGCGGTGTTCATCGACCCGATAGGAGCGTAAACCCTCAGCGACTGCGGCTGGAGAAACTCCATAGCTTCGAGCCAGACATGCCGCCGCCATGGCATTTTGGCAGACATGGCGGGCAGCAGGTTCGATATCGCTAATCGACACGAGAGGTAATGCCGAATCCTTCCGTTGAGCGACAAAAGCTCGATCGACGATCAGATCATCTACCACACCGATCATGCTCATCTGTGGAATATTCGTAGTGAAGCCGATTGCGCGAGCTCCCTCTACGACATCGGCTTGTTCCACCATCTTCTCAGTGATGACAGCATCTGCGTTGTAGACACAAGAATGGACGACACGGTGATAGATGGAGGCTTTATCCGCCGCATAGGCCTCCATCGGATCTCGTCCCATCTCATCGTGGGCATACCATTCCAGATGGTCTTCTTCCACGTTGAGAACTGCAGCTGAATGCAAAGAGAGAGATTTCGTCCAGTGCAATTGAAAGCTGGACAGTTCGACAACATAGACCTCGTAGTCGATATCGTCCTGCATGGCTTCAAGAATCGGACGACCGATATTGCCGACAGCACAGCTTTTAATTCCAGCCGCCTCCAAGATCGCAACTGTCATCTGAGCGGTGGTCGTCTTGCCATTCGTCCCGGTGATTCCCAGCCAAGGCACGATGCGGTCTGGATACATCAATCTCCAGGACAATTCCACATCTCCCCAAATCTCTATGCCGGCGTTGCGAGCCTTCACGATCATGGGGCTATCCGGATGCCAACCTGGGGAGACGATGAGAAGATCGACATCGGGAAGGGTCTCAGATGATCCAGGGCCGATATGGCATTCAGCTCCCAAAACCTCAAGCAGACGAGCCTTTTGTCTATTCTGTTCGCTCCCATCGTCATCGATGACGACAACATGGGCGTCCAATTCCACGAGAGCATCTGCCGCAGCAAATCCAGCACGTCCGGTTCCTGCAACGCAAACGCGAGCCTCATGCCACGGCGATAGGCGGTTCGCCTCTTTCAGCCAGGACAGCATATGCGGATCCCTTCCTCAAGCGAATCAGTGAGCAAGCCAACTTGCATAGAAAATCGACAGAGCGGCGATGACCGCGATTCCGCAGATGATCCAGAAACGGATCACCACCGTCACCTCTTCCCAACCGAGCAATTCAAAGTGGTGATGAAGCGGAGTCATCTTGAATACCCGCTTACCTTTAGTCGCTTTGAAATAGCTGACCTGGATCATCACCGAGACGGTTTCGATGACGAAAACACATCCGAGCAAAATCAATAGCAATTCGGTACGGGTGACGATAGCAAGACCGCCTACCGCAGCGCCAAGAGCTAACGAGCCCGTATCACCTAAGAAAATTTTTGCCGGTTTCGCATTCCACCATAGAAAACCAAAGCAGGCAGCGGCGAGAGCTCCAGCGACTACCGCCACATCCCACGGATCTCGCACTGTATAGCAAAAACGTCCGTCGACCACATCTCGACACCAATGGCTACGCTGCCAAATTGAAATCAGGGTATAGGCTCCAAAGACCATCGCCAGACATCCCGTAGCCAAACCGTCTAACCCATCGGTGAGGTTGACCGCATTGGAAGCCGAGATGATGAGCAATGTCATCCACACCACTGCTAGGACAGCGGGTAGACGTAACCATTCGATATCGTTGACTCCCGAAATCGCTTGAGATCCTGGAGTCACACCAGATGGATTGGGGAAGACCAAGGAGAGACATCCAAAGATCACACCGATGAGGATCTGTCCGATGATCTTGCCTCGACTTGTCAAACCTAAAGATCGCTGATTGGTGATCTTCGTCCAATCATCTATAAAACCCAGCAGACCGCATCCACTCAGCAAGGCTAAGAGCAATAATCCCGTATGCGTGACCGGCTGCCAGGTGACCAGATGGGCGAAAAAATAGCCAGCGACCACCGTCAAGATGACCACAGCACCGCCCATAGTCGGGGTACCGCGTTTTGAGGAATGGGAGGATGGTCCATCGTCACGAACGAATTGTCCGTAGCCTTTTTTCACCAAGAAAGCGATGAATAAACGGGTGCCAATCAATGTGGCAAAGAGTGCAAAAACTCCTGCTGCAATGATGAGCTTCATCTAACCGCCTCCCTCTCGATCAAAGCTTGGGCGATCTGTTCTAATCCCATCGAACGACTGGCTTTGACTACGACAATATCTCCTGGACGCAGATTCACAGCCTGAATAATCTCATCTTTTTCACGCTGATAGGCAACCATTCCCGCCTTCTCACCTACAGCCCCTTCACATAGATCAGCAGCATAGCGACCGACAGTGATCAGTTCATCAACCCCCATCTGAGCGCATAGCTTTCCGATCTGTCGATGCGCGTTGCTACTCTGCTCTCCCAATTCCAACATATCCCCGAGCACAGCGATAAGCCGCAAGGAATGTTCCTTCGCAGCATATTTCATAGACGCAACTGTCTCGATAGCCGCCTTCATGGAATCCGGATTGGCGTTATAGGCATCGTTGACGATGACGGTACCGTTATCGCACTTATGAACGTCCATCCTCCACGACGAATTCAGATGAGCCGTGGACAAGCGTTCAGCGATTTTTTTCGGATCTACCCCTGCCAGATAGGCACATGATGCTGCTGCCAAAGCATTTGATACTTGATGACGTCCGCTGACGAGAAGGGAGATAGGCCACTGTCCCTGCGGACAGGTCCAGATGAATCGATATCGGGCTTGATCGTCAGCTTCAAGATCTGAGGCGCCAAAAATCGCTTCTACCCTGTCATCGATAGGTGGGCAAGAGCCGATCGAAAATTGGGCGATCCGTCCACGTGTACGCGATGCCAACGAACGAACCTGTTCATCGTCCGCATTGATAACAGCCCACCCGTCATCGTCCAGCGCCTCGTAGATCTCCCCCTTCGCCTGAGCTGTCATCTGCACAGATCCGAATTCGCCTACGTGGGCTTGTCCGATATTGACCACTACCGCGATATCGGGGGTGACGATCCGACAGAGATGAGCGATATGACCCACTCCACGAGCGCCCATCTCGCTGATAAGAAAACGGGTCTGCTCATCGACTTCACAGGCGGTCAGCGGGGTTCCGATCTCATTATTAAATGAGCCTATGGGGGCAACCGTTCGACCCTCACCTGAGAGGATATGGGCAAGAAGATCTTTTGTCGTCGTCTTACCGCTCGATCCGGTGATCGCGATCGTCTTCATCTGACGAGAGCGCTCTTTTTCCACCGTCACATGAGCTATAGCGGCAAGCAGATCGAGACTGTCTCCACTCGAGGCGACCATCTGATCGATCTCACAATCGACCGGATAGGACACACACGCCAACGATGCGCCGGCTTCATAAGCGGAGCGAACGTAGTCATGCCCATCGACGCGTTCGCCTTTCAAAGCGACAAAGATCGAGCCGTTCGTCACCTGTCTCGAATCGATACAGACATCGGGACCGAGAAGACTATCTGATCGTCCTTTTATCTCGACTGGACAGCCAGCTTCTTCCACTGCCTTTGCGAGATCAGCAATAGATGAGATTCTCATCGCTCCCCCTTCTGGCTCATCTCATTCCATATATGGGAGGTGATCGCCACATCGTCAAAGTCGATCAGACGATTGCCTATCTGCTGGGTCGTTTCATGTCCTTTACCGAGGATGGCGACGATATCGCCATGACGAGCGATCTTTAAACTCTCAGCGATTGCCAAGTGGCGCTCTTGTCCATCGATAAGCTGGCAGATTCCCTCAGCCCCATCGAGAATCTGCTGACGGATAGATGACGGATCTTCACTTCGCGGATTGTCATCGGTGACGATGAGAATATCGGCGATCTGCGAAGCCACTTTCCCCATGAGCGGGCGTTTCTTCGCATCGCGATCCCCTCCTGCTCCCAAGACAGCGATCAGACGTGATGATGGATCTAACGCCTTCTTCTGCTCATCAAGAGCTTTCAAGGTCGCTTCAATCGCTTCTGGAGTGTGGGCGAAATCAACATAGACCATAGGTCCGCCGTCAAGGCAGAGTGGCTCCATACGTCCACGAACTTTAGCCTGGGCAAGTCCACGAAGAATATCGCATGGTTCATAGCCCGACTGATGGGCCATCGCGAAAGCCAATGCAGCATTGAGCACGTTAAAAGCGCCAGGCATCACGATCTTCAACTCATAGCGCTGATTTGCGAAGACAAGATCTGCTCGAGAACCGCTGAGATAAGGACGCGAATTTTCTATACGGTAATCGCAGGCAGATCCCGATCCGATCGTGAAGGTCTTCACTCCTTCACGACGAGCTCGCTCAGCCATTTTCTTCCCCGCATCAGAATCGGTGCAGATCACAGCGAGACGTGCTGAAGCCGAAGTGAAAAGATGGGATTTCGCCTCGAAATAGTCCTCTATACTGTCGTGGAAATCCAAATGATCGTGTCCCAAATTGGTAAATCCAGCGATATCGAAACAAATCCCTTCGGTTCGTTTGAGAGCTAGGGCGTGAGAGCTGACCTCCATCGCCATATCGCTCACTCCTCGCTCCACCATGAGCGCAAAGAGGGAATGCAGATCGCATGATTCAGGAGTGGTCACCGTCGTCCGCTCATAGTGAATCGCTTCTCCATCGATATCAAAACCCAAGGTTCCAATGGTGGCGTGACGACGATGGGCACCAGCCAGGGCGGCGGCGAGCATCGTAACCGTTGTCGTCTTACCATTCGTCCCGGTTACAGCAAAGGTGGTCATCTTATCTGCAGGATGATCGTAGAGGCGGGCTGCGATCACAGCCATCGATGTGCGCACATCATCGCCGACCGCCATGGCAAGATCGTCTCTATATCCGATGAGCTCTGCTCCTTTTTCATCGGTCAAGACAGCGACAGCACCAGCTTGTAGAGCCTGATCGATAAATTGCCCTCCGTGAAAACGCTGGCCGGGCATCGCCACATAGAGATCACCTGTATGTACCTGTCGAGAATCCAAGGTGATCCCGCGAACGAGGGTTTCACCTTTATCCACGTTGAGTGGAAGGGATGAGGTCAGATCATCCAATCGGCGTCCGAGGATATGCGGACGGTTTTTATCATTCATCTCACTGCTGTGGGTCATTATCTGCTCACGGTTCGTAGAAGAGCGGGTCGCGATATTCGGGTATGTCATTGCTCGGGGCTATGCCGTAGCGGGGAAGAGCTTGACGCATGAGCTGAGCCGCCGCAGGATATGCCACCACACCACCGTAATACCCTTGAGTGGGTTCATCGATGACGACATAGACCAAGATTTGAGGATTGTCCACAGGAGCTACGGCAACATAGGAACCGGTATAGCCACCGTCGTAATTTCCCAATTCGCCGATCTTTTGAGCTGTACCCGATTTGCCAGCCATGCGGTATCCAGGAATCATCGTCGCGTCCAAAGTGCTCATTTCTGGGGAGGCGACGGATGCTTCCATCATATTGAGCACATCGTGCGATGCCTGCTCGCTGATGACCCGCGTCGGCTCTTTGCGTTCGATATCGATTGGATCTCCTTGAGCTGTGCTCACCGAAGCGATCACCGTAGGTTGGTGATAGATGCCACCGTTGGTGACAGCGGCTAAAGCGGCTGCCTCTTGGACGGCGGTCACGCTCAAACCCTGACCGAAAGAGATCTGATCTAGAGCGTAATCGGGCATATCAGGGCCGGGTATATATCCCATCGTCCCCCCAGATTCGCCAGGTAATTCAATGCCCGTGGACTTCCCCAACCCGAAACTATCGAGATAATCGTGGAGCACTTTTTTATCCATCAGGCGGGCAAATTGGACGGTACCGACATTCGACGATTGAGCCAAAACTCCTCGAGCTCTCATATTGAGCACACCGTGACCCCACGCATCGTTAATCGGAGCTCCACCGGACATGATCGAACCGGGAACCTCCATTGTGGAGTCTGGGGTGAGTAAGCCTGCATCGAGTAAGGCAGCGAAGGTTAAGACTTTCTGAACAGAACCCGGCTCATAGGCATCGGTAACCGCCCTATTCCCCAACTGTTCAGGATCGCTTTGAGCTGTTCTATTGGGGTCGAAGCTGGGGGCGTTCGCCATTGCCAAGATTTCGCCTGTCTGGACTGCCATGACGATTGCCGTCCCCGATTTAGCTTTGTGCTTGTCAATAGCATTAGCCAATTCCGTCTCCGCCATCCACTGCATCTCCGCGTCGATGGTGAGCTGATAGGTAGCTCCGTTCACCGGCTCCACCAAAGTCCCTTCGCCAAGAGGGATGGTTCCATAGCGAGAGGTCTGATAAGTCTGTGTTCCGTCCACTCCTTTGAGCTGTTCATTGCGGGAATATTCCAAACCGCCAGCGCCTTCCCCTTCCCCGTTGACAAAGCCGATGACATTGGCCGCCAATTGCCCGTTCGGATAGTAACGGACGGGATCGGGCTGGGCATAGACCCCATACCAGCCGCCATCTTTCAATGCCGTGGACATCTGTTGGTAGATATCTGCCGAGACTTGCCTGCGCAATACCTCATACATATTGGGCGAGCCATCTCGATTGCGTTTGGCTTCCAATTTCGGTTGATAGTCGCTCGCCTTTCCTCCGAGATAGCGTACGAGGATCTTGGCGATCTCTTCTGGGGCTTTCATCGCTTTAGCGCGATCCTCATCGTCCATCGCATCTGGATCCATCCCATTCGTCGAGATGGAATAGGGGTCGGCGATCACCATGAAAGCTGGCTGGGTTTCTGCCAGACGCTGTCCGTTGCGATCCAGAATCAACCCGCGATCGGCTTTGAGGACTCGTGAGCGAGTTAACTGTTCAGCAGCCGCCTGCGCATTCGCCGATGCATCGATTCCTTGGAGGAGAACTGCTCGTCCAGTCGCTATCGAGATCAGGAAGGCGACGAAGAGGAAAAAAATCGTAATCCTCTTTTGAGTGGACGCGAGAGGAAAGACGATAGGTTCGCTGCTGGGATATCTCCTGCGTTTCGATGAGGAGCGAAAGTCTGTTTTTTTCATCGCAGACGATGGATAAGGGCGCGATCTATGCTGATTCATCATCTTCCTTCCTGAGAGGAAGCAGATGGTTGAGCTGACGATGGGGCAGATGCAGACCCGCTAGGTTCCAAAGAAGGAGAAGGCGATACCTCCTCGATTTCCCCTTGTCTCCCAGGGATAAATCCCGTTCCAGCATTGTCATCTTTTTGAGAGGAATTGTGGGGAACCATGAAGGGCAATTCATTTCCCACAACGGGGTCGGCTTGTCCTTTAATCGTTTTGGACGGCATGAGGATAAACGCCGGATTCGGATTGGGACGCATCCCCAGATCCCAAGCACGAGTCGCAAGATTTTGACTGGATCGAAGATCTTGCGCCTGAGCCGATAGACCCGCTTCTTGATAACGCAATTCGGATTCTTCCGATTGCAATGCCGCCAAATTTTCCGATTGATTTTGAATAATATTGGATAAGACGACCACTCCAGTCATGCCGATGCTGATCAAAACTGCGATGAAGATACTGAAGGGCAGATGGACAATCGAGGGGCGTTTTTCCACTCGTACCAGACGGGCGCTAGGAGCCTCATCGAAAGAAGCACTCATCGTTCCCCCTCTCGATCAGCGATACGTTCGATCACCCGCAGCTTCGCTGAAGCCGCCCTCGGGTTAGCAGTGACCTGATCTTCATCTGGACGTTCTGCCCCTTTAGTACACAGAGCATAGTGCGCTCGATAGGATTCGGGGATAAGAGGCATTTTATGTGGAGCTCGATCTCGACATGCCTCCTGAAACGCCTGTTTGACAAGGCGATCTTCTCCGGAATGATAGCTTAAGACGGCGAAACGCCCACCTTTATTCAAATGATTCATCACATCGGGCAACATCCGTGTTAAAGCATCGAGTTCCCCATTCACTTCGATACGCAATGCTTGGAAAATCTTCTTCGCGGGATGCCCACCGCCTTGCTTGGAATATCGCATAGCTGCAGGCAGAGCGTCTACGATGATGTCGACAAGCTGCTGAGAGGTTTTGATAGAAGTTTTACTGCGAGCTGCCACGATCGCAGCGGCGATTCTTTTAGCTGCGGGCTGTTGAGCGTATCGAGTAAACACGGAGGCGAGATCGGAAGCGGTATAGCTATTGACGATATCGCTTGCCGATACTGTGCATCGATCGTCCATGCGCATGTCGAGCGGAGTGTCTTTGGAGTAGCTGAATCCGCGTTCCTCATCGTCTATTTGGAGGCTGGACAATCCAAGATCTGCCAATGCCCCATCGATAGTGCACCCCATCTGATCGAGAATAGAACCGCATTGATCGAATCGAGCTCTCACCAACCTAACCCGCTGCCCGAAAGGTTCAAGATGCCTACGCGCTATTTCTAAGGCATGTGAATCGTGATCGAATCCGATCAGGGAAGCGTTAGGGAATCTGGTAAGAAAAGCAAAAGCGTGTCCTCCCATTCCCAAGGTGAGATCCACATAGATGGAAGGTTCACTGGAGGAGAGCGACGATGCTAGATAGTCGCCGATCCGATCACACATGACCGGAATGTGGATAGGACGACCCGACGATGTCAAGGCGAGTTTCTCGCGATCGTCCATGCGTCCCTCCCAGTCAGAACTATGCCTTGGGGATCTAGCCCGATGCGTCGTTAGATGCTACCTGGCGCCGGGGAAGGATGCGTCAGGGCGCCGCACCGGACCAGAACCTCAAGGCATAGCTTCGTATCACTTCGCCGTGAAGAGCTCCTCGTTAAGATCTGAGAAAATCTCCTCCTGGCTGGAGGAATATTCCTCCCATGTCTGCGGATCCCAAATCTCTACCCTGTCGATTGCTCCAATGACGACGATCTCATCTGTCAATCCCGCATAGCTTCGCAATGCTGCGGGGATCATGATGCGACCCTGTTTATCGGGTATCTCGTCGCTGGCTGATGCCGCCAACATGCGCTGATAGTCGCGCACCTGACGAACCGTCGCAGGAGCGGTCATGACCTGACGGGTGATCTCGGTGAAGGTGTCCATCGGGTAGACCGCTAAAGAACGGTCTTGTCCGCGGGTGATGACCAATCCCTCACTGAGTTCTGGACGGAATTTCGCAGGCAGGAAGAAACGCCCCTTGGCGTCGAGTTTGGGCGTATAGGTGCCGAGAAACATTCGACATCTCCCCCTCACACGAGCACGACATTTCCTCCATTGCGCACCACTTTACTCCACTTTTCTCCACTTTCACACCACCTACCCCATTCTCGACACCACTTTCCCTCAAATGGATCATCGCGCCCTATACGATGGGGACGTGAATTCCTATGAGACATCCTTGGATAAGACCGTCTATTCCATCTCTCAGGTGGCTCAACAGCTCCACCGCGCGATCGCCTCGGTCATCTGGGGTAAGGATGAACAGATCGATTACGCCATTCTCGTCTTGCTCTCCCGTGGACATCTGCTCATCGAAGACATTCCAGGCGTCGGTAAGACGATGTTGGCTAAAGCTCTCGCCCGTTCCATCAACACCCCTATAGGACGAATCCAATTCACCCCCGACCTGTTGCCCTCCGATATCACCGGCGTGTCGATATGGGATCAATCTCGATCTGAATTCACTTTCAACGAAGGACCTATCTTCGCCTCGATCGTCATTGCAGACGAGATCAACCGAGCCTCGCCAAAGACTCAATCAGCTCTCCTTGAGGCGATGGCAGAAGGGCAGGTCACCGTAGATGGGATCAGTCGTCCGCTTCCCCAACCTTTCATGGTGATCGCCACACAAAATCCCATCGAGATGGAAGGAACCTATCCCCTCCCTGAGGCCCAACAGGATCGCTTCTGGATCAAAACATCGATGGGTTATCCGACGAAAGAAGCTGAGATCGCTCTTCTAGAGGCCCATGGAGATCGTGACCCCCTCGCCGATCTTCAACCCGTCTGCGATAGCCACAGGATCGCCCATTTCAGCCAACAGATTGACTCGATCTATCTCAGCGAACAGCTCAAGGGATATATCGTCGATATCTGCGCTAAAACCCGTACAGACAAACGCCTTTCTTTAGGGGTAGCTCCGCGTGGAGCTTTACATCTATTGAGAGCTTCCAAAACCCGTGCCGCGATGAAGAATCGTACCTATGTTATTCCAGACGATATCTCCACATTGGCAGTCCCCCTCCTGGCACACCGCGTGATCGTATCCGCTCACTCTCGACTCAACGGACTTAGCAGCGAAGAGATTATTTCCGATATCTGCACTCACATTCCTGTCCCTCAAGGACGCTGACGTGACCTCGATATGGCATCGCTTCACTCGCCGAGGTAAAGGTTTAGTCTGCCTAAGCGCAATCGGGCTGATAGCAGCTTTCCTCACCCAAAGTATGGCGATCTATCGGATAAGCGCTTTCATCTTGGCGCTGTGCATCATCTCTTTAGCGATCGCTTCCGTTCCTCTCAAGGGATTACATCATCAACGCCGCGTCCCTGCAGACGCTCTTCCTGCAGGAAGCTGCTTAGATATCTCTCTCACCATCTCAGGGGATCAGCGCACATATGGACGTTTGCTTCACTGCGAAGAAGTCGTCCCCTATGGCAGTGGCAGACGTCCGCGTTTTGGCATCTCCAGTCCTCTGCGTTCATGGACTCACGATGTGAGCTATCAGATCGTAGCTGCTGTACGAGGACGTCATCGTGTTGGCCCTTTGCTGGTGCGTTCTTTCGACCCTTTGGGGATTGCCCGGCACGATATGGCCTTCACCGCTACGTCGACCGTGAAAGTCTTACCGACCATTGTCGATCTGACATCGACAGATCACTATGGACATACCTATGGCAATAATTCCTCAAGCCCTCACCTTGGACGTCAAAGCAGCGACGATGTTTTAATCCGCCCCTATCAACGCGGAGATGAGAGACGGCGTCTGCACTGGAAAGCGACAGCAAAAACAGGAGAATTGATGGTTCGCCGCGAGGAAGAAAGCCCTCGCTGCGGATTGCGAATTCTTATCGATAACCGCTACGAAGCACATCGCGGATATGGGACGGCAGATTCTTTTGAATGGGCGATGACTCTTCTTGCCTCACTATGTCATCTTCCCATGAGCGCACAGTCAACGATCGCAATCGGTGATGCATGGGGACAGATCTCGCGTTTCGAACCCACGGCGGCAGATCGCGATTCGTTGATGATCGATTATCTAATCGATATGCATAAGGTGGAGATGATCTCACTATCGACTGCCTGCCAGGCGCTAAGCCATCACGGCAGAGCCGATAGCTGCTATGCCATCATCGGTCTTAGCCGCCAGGAAGATATTTACGCTCTTGCCGATATGCGTGGCAATTCCGATCAGGCTACAGCCTTCGTCATCGATGCCCTTTCTTTCGATGAAACGCCGACAGAGAACGATTTCCTTTCAGCCGATGAAAGCGCCGCGATCTTGGAAGAGGGCGGGTGGAATGCTGTGATCGTCACTGCACACACATCAGTCGCATCGGCATGGTCATCACAGTATTCACGGGGGAGCAGATGACAGCCTCATTGCGCAATAGCCTGCTCAGCATGATCGCCACTCTTTGCGCCCTATGGCCAGCACATGCGATCATCACCCACCACGATGATGATGTGAGAACAGCCGTATGGGTCATCCTTTGCGTCCTTGTCCTAGGGGGATCGGCTCAGCTCATCCGCTTTCTCACCCGACGTCCATATGGCGCTCACCTAATACAATGTGGACTTGTCTTCATCGCCGCGATCATCTGTTATAGCCTGCAGATACCGAGCCATATCGTCATTCCTCTAGCTCTTGCAGCTGCAGAGATCATCGCAGTCGATATCCTTTTCATCACAGGACGTAATGTCATCGCCGCCTGTATCGTATTGCTCCCTCCCTATGCATACACCGCTATCGTTCATAAAGATCACGATTGGACATCGATAGCAGCATTGGGAATCGCATGGGCAATTTTGCTCAGCTCACGCACTTTCGATCACATCAAATTATGGCCACGCGGACTATCCTCACCTCATCGTGTACGCGGATATGCCGTTGTCTTCTTGACGATCTTTACCACTGCGATCGCCCTCATCGTCGCTATCGTCAGCAGCATTTTGATCGGTTTTGACGAACCGATCTGGCATAAAAAACCCGTTGAGATTCAATTGCGCGACCCCAGCATCGATCTGGAAGCACATCTTCGTCGCCCACAAGATATCGATGTATTGACCTATCGCACATCTTCCTCGGAGGGTATCTATCTGCGTCTAGCCTCCCTTTCCATCCCCGAAGTGCGCGGTTGGAAACAAGCCGATATGACCTTGACAGACAGGTCAGTCACATCAGTTCCTGGGTTGGAAAATGCTGGACAGGCTATCGAGACCGATATCTCGATCCTCTCCTTTAACTCATCCTATCTCCCGGCTCCCTATGCCCCCAGAAAGTGGAACACCTCAGGACGATGGATGCACAATCCACAAACACTCACGATCGTCAATGTCTCCTCTGATGATCCAGCAAGCCTCGATGGCATGAGCTATCACGTCAGCAGTATCGCTGCCCTAAACGATCGCGACACTATCGCGCAATCTTTCGCAGGCTCTCCTGAAGAGTCGATTACGACTTTCCTTCCCGATTATCTTCCTGATGCTATCGTCTCCCTCACTCATGATCTGACTGATTCAGCTTCCACAGATGGGGAAAAAGCCTTGATTTTGCAAGATTATCTGCGAGATCCCGAACGCTTCACCTATACTTTGACTCCCCCGTCGGGGAGTGGCTATTCCACAATTGAAAATTTCTTATTCAACGATCACCGCGGATATTGCATCCACTTTGCCTCGTCCATGGCTTTGATGGCACGTATCGCAGGTATTCCATCACGCGTTGCTATCGGATTCTCACCAGGAGATCGTCAAGATGACGGCAGCTATCTGGTCACATCCCACGATATGCATGCTTGGACTGAGCTGTATTTTGACCATCTCGGATGGGTGCCTTTTGAAGTGACTGTCCCCTCATCTTCCCAGCCAGCCACTTTTGATAATGGCGATCACCTTGAAAGAGGTGAGAACGGTAGCGAGCCCACTCAAGAGACCATTCCACCTTCCCAACAGATCACCTCCACACCTTCTCAGCCTCAAGAGGATCATGCTGAGACTTCCTCCATACCTCACATATCTCTTCTACGGCCATTGATCGCCGCTATTATTCTCATCCTGCTTCTTGCCGTTCCGCGCTCTATTCGCTCTGCGCAGCGCTATCACCGTCTGCACTCCAGCGATCCTTCAAAAAAGGTTGGGGGCATATGGACGGAATTGGCCGCTATAGCTGTCGATTGCGGGTATCGCTGGGAAGGACAAACTCCTCAAAGCATCTGTTCAACGCTGATCGCCCAATTCCCTCCTGATTGCCATAAAGCCGTCAGACGTTTAGCTACCGCAGAGCAAGAGGCGCGCTATGCCGCTCAGATGAGGGCATATCCCGATCTTGATAAAGAGTTGAATACCATTGTCAATTCTCTCTATTCCGCTCTATCCCATCGACGCCGTATCGCGATCTTCCTTTTCCCGTCATCGATTTTTCGACGTCTTCCATAAGAGGCGTCCAAGAAAAGAGGAGATCCTTTGCCACAGAATTATTCCTTCCTGCCATTGAGGATTTAGACTGCCCGCTTGGAAAGGTAGAGATATGGCAATTTGGTCATTGCACAATAACGGTCATCTAGCTCCTGACAGCGTTGTTGGCCCACGGGAGCGTTTAACGTGGGGAAAGACGGTCGGTCTGGGCGCCCAACATGTCGTGGCGATGTTTGGAGCGACTTTCGTATTCCCATTACTCATGGGATTGAACCCTCAGCTTGCTGTGATGATGAGCGGCATCGCGACCCTGATCTTTTTAGTGGTCGTTCGCCATCGCGTCCCCAGCTATTTAGGCTCTTCAGCTTCCTTCGTCGGTGTCGCCACCGCCATCTATTCTCAAGGGGGTAATCCCGCTCACGTATCGGGAGCTGTCTTTTGGTGTGGAGTGGGTCTATTCATCGTCGGCATCATCATTCATTTCGCTGGCTCTCAGATCATTCACCGCGTCTTACCTCCCGCCGTAACGGGGGCAGTGGTCATGTTGATCGGTTTCAATCTCGCTCCTGTCGTAGCCAGAACCTATTGGCCACAGGATCAATGGATCGCCTTTAGCGTCATGATTATCGTCATCGTTCTTTCGGTCGGATTGCGAGGTTTTGCTGGACGTATCGCGATCTTCCTCTCCCTGATTATCGGCTACCTTCTGAGCGCTATAGCCGATATCGTCTTCGGTCCGATGACGACCCTAGCCGCAGATGGAAGCGTTCAGCAGGTATTGAGGGTTGACTGGTCGAAAGTTCACGATGCCGCCTGGATCGGTTTCCCTCCTATAACAGATCTGGCTCATTGGACATTCGGATCGAACGATAATGTCGTCGGTTTTCATACCCCTCAGTTCAGCTTCACCTATGCCTTGGTAGCTTTACCGGTTTTGATCGCTTTGATCGCTGAAAATACCGGACATGTGAAAGCGGTTGCGGAAATGACCGGCAAAGATCTCGATCACTATATGGGACGTGCGATTGGAGCTGACGGGTTCACCTCGATGCTCGCCACCGCTCTGGGTGCTGGACCGACAACGACCTATTCAGAAAATATCGGCGTCATGGCAGCAACACGCGTCTATTCAACAGCTGCCTATGTCGTCGCCTCTATTGTGGCGATCCTTTTCGGTTTCTCCCCTAAATTCGGGGCGATCATCTCGGCGACTCCGGGAGGTGTGCTCGGAGGTATCTGTGTGGTTCTCTACGGCATGATCGGTCTTCTCGGAGCCAAGATCTGGAAAGAAAATCAGGTTGATTTCGGCAATCCTGTCAACCTTGTTCCCCTGGCAGCTGGCATTATCATCGGCATTGGAGATGTGAGCTTGGTCATCAACGACAAACTCACCATCTCAGGTATAGCTTTGGGAACGATCGTCACCGTCCTGCTTTACCATCTAGCTCGCGCTTTAGCGCCTCATGAAATGGTCGCTGCCGCCGAGGGAGCAACTCTCGTGGTTCACCGTCCAGGGGCATATACGGAATCTGCGATACGTCCAGCTCCCGAGACCGATCCGCGTCGCATAGCTAAAGAGCGCTGACGCTACCTGTGTGGGCTGTCACGATAGATAGCCCACACAGGCAGATATTCTTATGAAACGATATCGCTAGAGATTATTTCTTCCCTCTGAAAAATACGGGGACTTCCTCAGTCGATACCTCGGGATCATAGCGATATCCACTTTCATCGAAATGAACAAGCTGGTCGGGTGTGTCAATCTTTTCTCTCACGATCCAGCCGGCCATCATGCCGCGAGCTCTTTTCGCATGGAAGGAGATGATTTTACGTTCTCCTTTAGATGACAGATCCTCAAAGCGTGGAGAGATGACACAGGGTAAATCGTGGGGTTGCACAGCAGAGAAATATTCATTGGACGCCAGGTTTATCACGCATTTTTCCCCCGGAGACTCATCCAGATCTTCACGGATTAAAGAGGTGATGCGATCTGCCCACCACTCATAGAGATCTTCTCCACGTCTACTGGGCACCTTCGTCCCCATCTCCAATCGATATGCCTGCATCAAATCGAGGGGACGTAAAAGCCCATAGAGCCCAGAAAGGATGCGTAGGACGCGCTGAGCTTGTTCGTAGTCATCTGCTTGAAAACGGTGATAAGCATCCATTCCTTGATAGACGTCACCTGTGAACATGGCAATCGCTGGACGCGCGTTGTGCTCATTGAATGGAGTTTCAAAATCGCGATATCTTTCCACGTTCAGCTCTGCGAGCTCTTCAGAGATTTTCATAAGTTTTCTCAGATCTGCTACCGAATAGGTGCGCATGATCTCGATGAGAGCTTCTGATTGATCGAGCAGACGAGGCTGAGTGCAACGCGGAGTGCGTAGAGGTGAGGACTCGTCCAAAGATTTTGCGGGCGAGAGAAGAACCAACATGGTCATATTTTAGGAGCTCTATGCAAAAATTGAGACGCTATGTCGCCGTTTTTCTCCGTCTTGTCTTCTCTTTTTTCCTTCTTACACTAGATACACTCTCCTCATGCGTGCAGCTCTTCTGGTTAACCTTGGTTCCCCAGCATCCACATCGGAATCCGACGTGAGGGATTATTTGGATGAATTTCTCATGGATCCCTATGTGATCGATCTTCCCTGGCCACTCCGAGCTCTCATCGTCAAAGGGATGATCTTGCCGCGTCGTCCGCGTTCCTCTGCTGAGGCATATCGCGCTATCTGGACATCAGATGGTTCCCCTCTGATCGCCTTGAGCTACCGCTTGCGCGATCGTATCGCCACATTGGTCGATATGCCGGTCGAAATTGCCATGCGCTATGGACAACCGTCTATCGAATCAGCTCTTCGATCCTTAAGCGAGAAGGGATATCGAGAGATCTATCTGATCGCGATGTATCCGCAATTTTCCGGCCCGACTACACAGACAGCCTTCGATGAGGTCTCACGGGTTCTCAACTTATTCGATCTCAATCTTCGTATCCATCTTCACCGTCCTTTCAATGACGATGCTGACTATCTCGATATCATGACCGATCATGTCCGCTCTCATCTGGAAGGTCGCGATATCGATCATCTTGTGGTCAGCTTCCACGGACTGCCCGAAAGCTATATCCGTTCAGCCGATCGCACTGGCGGACATCGCTGGTGGTCATATCGATATCAAGATAAAGATTGTTGCACCCATCATCATCCTGGATATCTCACCTGTTATCGTCAGCAAAGTCGCACGTTCACCTCAGCTCTCGCTGAACAACTGAATTGGGATAAAGAGATCACTATCTCCTATCAGTCGCGTCTTGGCCCACAACGCTGGCTAGGACCTGATACCTCATCCACTCTCGAGCAATTGGGAAGAGAGGGAAAGAAGGTAGCTATCCTCTCACCAGCTTTTGTTACCGACTGTTTGGAAACATTGGAAGAGATCAACATTCGTGGACGCAAGACCTTCTATGAAGCTGGTGGAAAGG
>JAEZYG010000026.1 GCA_023419175.1 Actinomycetes bacterium | reverse complement strand
ATCCCCGCACAGCCATAGGGATTTATCATCGCGGGCGCGAATCGTCACCGGCGTCCAAAATTTCATCGATTCCAGCCAGGAGATCAACTCATCTCGACGTGACGGAGATGTCCAACACCAGGTACATATGCCATCATCTGCGATCAATAATGAGAACAGGATATGTCCGTTAGCATCACAGATAAATGCCTCAGGATCGAAAGGATCGGCGAGTAGATTTTGCGTACACAAGGCGTTGAGCCATGTTAAACGCTCTTGACCTTCAATGCAGAATACGCCACTCGTCCCTTCAGGAGCAGAAAGGGAAACCGCTCCTTTCCCCTCGACGATACGCCTTTGCTCCGCCAGAGGTGAACCGCGATGCCATAGCAGACCTCGATCGAGACCTGTATCAATTCTGATAGCCGTAGACATGATTATTACGAGACGCGCGTCAATCGCGCCCACATATAGGGTTGCAGGGGAACATCGCTACTAGCTCGATCAAATGTCCACAGCAGATCTCCTTCGACATTGCCATAGAGACGTTGTCCTCCTGTATAGGAAACCTCGGCTGTCTTAGTGCGGGCGACCACATCGGTCACCAATTCAATTTTCGCCCCTTCGATCTTTCCTACCCAGATATCGGCATATCCTTCAGGGGAAGTCAGGATAACTTCCATGCTCCCATCGTCACCAGGACGCCAAAAGCCTGTCTCAATCGTAAGAGGACGATCAGGCTTCCCCTCCGCATCCAAGGTATATGTCTGCGATAGATAGTGCAGATAAGGCCCTTCGTTGGTGGCGAAATCGATCTGTTGACCGAATTCAAATTCTCCCTGATCTGGCCAATTGCCATGTCCGTTGCCTTGCCACCGTCCGATCATCCACGCAATTCCCATCAGAGCAGGATTCAGGTTATCGGGGATCTGAAAGGCCATCGTCTACTCCTCGTCGATGTCTGCGAGCATAGGTGAGGGCGGAGCGCACGGAGGCGATCACCACGCCGAGAGCACCAAGGCCGATGGCGAGGATCGCGATGACAGATACGATTACCGTGAACTGAGCCACAGCCTAAGCCTAGCGTCTTGACGCTCATCATGGACGAGAAAGGATGGAGACAATGAGAGTTCTCTTACAGCGTGCCTTGAATGGACGAGTGCTTGTCGATGGGAAAGTCGTTGGAGAATTAACTCGACCAGGGCTGGTAGCTCTCGTCGGAATCACCCATGACGACACGGAAGAGATCTGCCAGATATTGGCTAAAAAGACCTACGATCTGCGCATTTTTAACGGGGAAAAATCGGCTTCCGATATCGACGCCGATATCTTGGTTATCAGTCAATTCACCCTCTATGCCTCCACTCGTAAGGGACGGCGCCCCTCATGGAACCAAGCGGCTCCCGCCCCGATCAGCAAACCCTTGGTGGAAAGTTATATCTCGTCTCTGCGCTCTTTGGGAGCACGGGTGTCTACTGGAATTTTTGGTGCCGATATGCAGGTGGAATTAACCAATGACGGCCCAGTTACCATCATGCTCGATTCCGATGATTGGCGTTGATATCTGTCCGATGTAATCCGCTAGGCTATTTTTATGGAGGCATCATCTGTCATCGTGGACACAGATGTTCACAATGCGATCTTGGGCATCGTAGGTCGAGCACGCAAGATCGATAGAGCTCCTTGTCTCAACGATGCCGCTCTGATCGCTTTGGACGATCCTTACTCCCATAGGAACTATGTCCACTACACCCTCACCCGCGATGGGATGATCGTCGCCTATGCATCGGTCGATATGAATCGCCATTCCATTCAGCTTGTCGTGGATCCTCCCCACCGAAGACGAGGATATGGACGCTATCTGATTGATGATCTGCTCACATCCCATCCCGATTTCTCCTTCTGGGCTTTTGGCAATTGTGAGGCGGCACAACATCTTGCTTCCTCATTGGCTATGGAGAAGATTCGACAACTCCACATCATGGAATATCGGCATGATCCTCCTCAGCTTCCTCCCTTACCCTCTGGAATCGAGATCCGCCCCTATAGGAGCGATGACCTGAGCGATCTGATCCGTGTCAATGCGGTCGCCTTCGCTGATCACCCAGAACAAGGCGATATGGATAAGGCTTCCTTCAACGCCTATCGCAACCAGCCGTGGTATCGAGATGAAGATATTCTGGTTGCCACCGACTCCACAGGATTAATCGGCTTCCATTGGATGAAAATCCAAGATGAGCAATCCCTAGCAGAGATCTACGTCTTAGGAGTGTCTCCTCAAAGACAATCCTTAGGTATCGGATCTGCTCTTGTGCGATATGGGCTAAACCATATGTATAGACGCGGGGCACAGCGAGTCATACTCTATGTGGCAGGCGAAGAAGATCGGATCATCGGTTTCTATATGCGGGAGGGATTTCATATCGTTTTCAGCGATGCAGCCTATCGATTGAACGGACAAGCCCATGGACAGATCTGATGATATCTATCTTCCTGACGACCGTTTTTCTGATCGAGAGTTGAGCTGGCTGGCTTTCAACGAGCGCGTCTTGGATTTGGCTCGCCTAGAGCATATTCCCCTGATGGAGCGAGCAAAATTCCTCTCGATTTTCTCATCTAATCTCGACGAATTCTTCATGGTTCGTATCGCTGGTCTCAAACGTCGTATCGATGCGAAAGTAGCGGTGGCGAGCGCAGCGAAGATCATGCCTCGCGAACTCTACGATACGATCTTGACCGAGGTGAAAAGGCTTGTCCAAGTCCAATCCAATCTTTTCGCAAACGAAATCCGTCCAGCTTTAGAAAATGAAGGGATCACGATTCTTCGTTGGAGCGAGCTTGATGATGAGGAATGCGACGCAATGCGGGCTTTGTTCACCGAGCGTATCTTCCCCGTCCTCACACCCCTCGCGGTAGACCCCTCCCACCCTTTCCCCTATATTTCAGGTCTGTCGATCAATCTGGGCGTTCTCTTACGCAATCCTCGAACGGGAGCCCAACAATTCGCTCGCGTGAAAGTTCCGACAATCTTGGATCGGTTTATTCGGATCGATAGTGGACGTTTTCTCCCCCTTGAAGAGCTCATCATTCATCACCTCGATGTGATCTTTTCTGGAATGCAGGTCTGTCAACATATCGTCTTTCGAATCACCCGCAATGAGGATGTCGAAGTCGAAGAGGACGATGCTGAAAATATCCTTTTCGCTTTAGAAAAAGAGCTGCTCTCACGCAAAGTAGGACGTCCTCCCGTCCGCTTAGAAGTCGAAGAGGATATCGACGATCACATGCTGGATTTCTTGCGTTCCGAACTCGATATCTCCGACCGCGAGATCTTCAAATTACCTGCTCCTCTCGATCTAAGCGGTCTTGTTGATTTAAGCGCTGATGGACGAGACGACCTGTCCTATCCCAATTTCTTACCTAAAACCCATCCCGATCTCGCTCAAGGAGTGGAGACTAGCCAACCCGCCGATATCTTCAAAGCCCTTCGCAAGAAGGACGTTTTACTCCATCATCCCTATGATTCATTCGCCACGAGCGTTCAACGTCTCATCGAGCAGGCGGCATCAGATCCGAAAGTCCTAGCGATCAAACAGACCCTCTATCGCACGAGTGGGGATTCACCGATCGTCGATGCCCTCATCGAAGCTGCGATGGCTGGTAAACAGGTATTGGCTGTCGTCGAAATCAAAGCGCGTTTCGACGAGAAAGCCAATATCGCTTGGGCGCGCAAACTTGAAAAATATGGCGTCCACGTCGTCTATGGAATGGTCGGTTTGAAAACTCATTCTAAATTGATGTTGGTCGTACGTGACGAAGTGGACGGATTGCGCAAATATGCCCATATCGGGACAGGTAATTACAATCCCAAGACAGCACGCATCTATGAGGATATGGGTCTATTAACTTCCAATCCTGTCATCACAGACGATGTGGCTCGCCTTTTCAATCACCTCTCAGGAATGACTCAAGAAAGCCGTTATCGACGTCTTATCGTCGCCCCCGAGAGAGTACGTCCGATGATGATTGAAGCGATTGAACGAGAGATCGATCATCATCGACATGGACGTCCGTCCCGCATTCGTATCAAGGTCAATTCCATCGTGGACGAAGACGTGATCGATGCCCTCTACCACGCTTCCCAGGTGGGAGTTAAGATCGATCTGTGGGTTCGCGGTATCTGCGCTGTACGTCCCGGTGTCCCACATCTGAGTGAGAATATACGTGTCCGTTCTATTCTGGGACGCTTCTTGGAACATTCCCGTATTTTCTGGTTTGAAAACGGCGGATATCCGCTGGTGGGGATCGGCAGCGCGGATATGATGCATCGCAATTTAGATCGCAGAGTTGAAGCTATCGTAGCGATCAACAATCAGCGCCATATCGAACGCATCGATCGGCTGTTGACAATGGCTTTCGATTCCACAACTGCCTCATGGCATCTCCATGATCGCACCTGGAAAGCCGTCATGACAGACGGTACACATCCTCTCCAAGATCTCCATAGCTATCTGATCGATCTGCATTCTGGCAGACGGGGAGGTGAGCGATGACTCGCGGCAAGAAGAAACCCATTTTTGCCGCTGGAGCGGTCGTCTTTCGCGTGATCGACGGGATACGCCATGTTCTTGTCGTTCACCGTCCACGCTATGACGATTGGTCTTTACCAAAAGGTAAACAAGCTCCTGATGAATATTTACCGGTCACCGCTGTACGAGAGGTCGGAGAGGAGAGCGGATATCGTATTTCCTTGTCCGGGAAGATCACTACGGTCAATTATCGCGTCCATGGACGGCAAAAATATGTTCACTGGTGGGAAGGTCATCTTCTCAATGAAGTTCAAGGACATATCGATCCTGAGGTCGATGCCGTCGAATGGTGGCCTGTGGACAAAGCCATCGCTCACCTGGATATCCCCAGCGATGTAGACGTTTTGATCTCAGCAATACGCCGCAGACATCGTCCACTTTTCTTCATTGCGCGACATACCAAAGCGATGCCTCGTAAATCCTGGAATGGTATCGATGCCGATCGTCGCCTTACCGAGAGAGGACGCCGACAAGCTAAAGCCCTCATCGACTTGCTCTCGGCTTTCCATATAGGACATCTGAACAGTTCCACATCGAGTAGATGCACCCTCACGCTCAAACCCTATGCCCGCCGTATAGCGACAGATATCTGCCGCTATCACCAACTCAGCGAAGAATCGGCAGCAATCAACCCTTCAGGTGTGGCTCAGGCGATGGAGGTAATGATCGATATGGCTTTGAAACAAAGACATCCCACGATCGTCTGCGGGCACCGTCCCGTCCTACCGGCGATGTTTGACTATCTGGGAATCGAGTGCAACCACACCCTTAAACCTGGCGAAGTCGCCGTGGTCGAAATCGAGCAGCATAAGGCGATCTCGACCTATTACATTCCTCCGCTGATTTAATTCTTATGGGAGCGGATCTTTTCCAAAGCTCCCAAAGCGGCATTCTCGATGATCTCGCTCAATGCTGGATGAATCCAGAACTGTCCGCGCGCAAAGCCTTCCAAGTCCAGATCAAAACGCATCGCCATCACCAAAGGTTGAATGAGAATGGTGGCGTTATCGCCGATGATGTGAGCACCCAGAATCTTTTCATCTGTGGGATTGGCAAGAATTTTGACGAATAATTCGTCATGATCCCCCATCGCCCAGCCATAGGCGACAGAGTCATAGCGTTGTTCATGAGCGATATACGCTTGTCCAGATCGTTTCAGTTCATCTTCGCTAGCTCCCACTCCAGCAATCTCTGGATCTGCAAAAATGCCGAATGGTAAAGCTGAATCGTCCATCGTTACCAGCGAACCCCCCTCTTTCTCGGCAAGGAGGTTCGCTTTGACAGTTCTTGCCTGTGCATTGGCGAGATGCTTGAGCATGGGAGGAGAGCAGATATCTCCCAATGCCCAAATATGGGTTTGGGTAGTGCGCATATGGTCATCGACGACGATAAAACCGTTATCGTCCATCTCGACATGAGCGCGATCAAGATGGAGTTGGTCGCCGTTGGGGATACGGCCAGAAGCGATCAGGACACAATCGCTTTCGTAGCTATATTCCATACCTTCAGCGTCTCTGGCGATGAGAACCACTCCACCCTCATCTGCCGCCTCGGCTCCTATGATCATCTGATTGAGCCTGAGCATAACTTTTTGAGCGATCAAATCGGTTATACGTTGAGCAATTGAGCTGTCATGCTGACGGATCAGCCGATCAGATCGGGCGATGATCGATACCTTCACCCCGAGAGCTGCATAGATGGAAGCGAATTCGATAGCCTCAACTCCCCCGCCACAGAACACCATCTTCTGAGGTAATTGGGGCATCCTCATGATCGATTCAGAGGTGTGAATGAAAGGGGCTAGATCGGGATCGTGGAGGGAATCTACATCCAATATACGCGGACGAGATCCTGCTGCGATGACGATACGGCGAGCCTCGATCACACGATTCCCCACCTTGATGTGGTGGTCGTCGATGAAGCTTGCCGCTCCAATGAAGACCTCAACATTTGTCCGCTTGCGCAAACCTTCTAAACCGGATTCAGAGATCGCATCGGTACGGGTGAAAATTCTTCGGTTGAGACTTTTATAGTCGATAGAGTCGAACGTGACTTTCACGTCGACTTCGGAAGCGCGTTGAGCTATCGAAGCATAGCGGGCGGGAATGGCGAACATTTTGGTGGGGATACATCCAGCATTCAGGCAGGTTCCTCCGAAAGCCTGGGTGATTCCTGTCCCGTTATCGATAATGGCGATCTTCCAATCGTTGAGATCATCATCAATCAAGCTCACACCCGAACCAGAACCGATAATGCATAGATCGAATATGTCTAAATTGTCTGCCATACTCTTCTCCTTCACCGCCCCGATGAAAAGGCGCGATTCGCATCTGCGCCCAATAGATCTCTCGCTGGTTCAGCATAGGTGATACCGGCAAATTGAGGGCCGTCAAATCTGAATGTGGTGACGCTGGCGACGGTGCATTGTCTGCGTCTAGGATCGTGAATATAGGACTTTCCCTCTGCTGAAAGACGCGCTATCCAAATCGGTAGCTGATGGGAAACCATCACCGCATGGGAGCCGGGTTCCAATTCTATTGCCATCTGCACGATGGCGGTCTTCATACGCTGAGCGATCAAGCGATAGGGCTCTCCCCACGATGGACGTAAGGGATTGCGTAACAGATACCAATTTTTAGGGTTGAGAAGGGCTTTATTACAGCGTCCAAAGATTTGACCTTCAAAAGCATTATCCGCTTCGATCAAGCGATCATCGATATGCACATCCACATTGCTGTGGGCTGCGGCGATAGGAGCCATCGTCTCTTGAGCTCTCTCCAAGGGAGAGGTGGATAAAGCAGCCAGATCGTAACGGGAGAACCAATATCCGAGACGCCTAGCCATCGCCTGTCCTTTGTCAGACAGATGATATCCGCTCGCCCTTCCATAGAGGACACCGTCGGGGTTATATACCTCGCCGTGTCTGACGAGATGGATCTGGGTGATACGTTCTTCTATTGGCACGTAAAGAGCCTAGCGATAGATTGTACAGAAATGAACTCATCGAGTCGCTATCGCCCTGCTATGAGGAGTTCTTACGACGTCTGGCTCTGCGCTGTGAAGGACGCTTGGGGATCTGCCCAGCCTCGATCATCTCGCAGCGCCGTCTAGAGGCAAAGTCAGCGAGAGCAGCGATCAAGCTCACAGCATCGGGTTCGCCACTGGTCACATGAACCTCTAGACCGTATTCTCGGCACGCTTGCGCCGTTGCTGGACCGATAGCTGCGATCACCATTGCTGGATGGGGTTTTCCAGCGATCCCGATCATATTGCGCACCGACGTCACCGAGGTGAAAATGACAGCATCATAGGCACCCGCTTTAATCGATTCGCGCACGAAACTATCGGGAGGTGCAGCCCTTACCGTGCGATGAGTCATCACCGCATCGACTTCCCAGCCCAGATCGCATAAGGCTTCAGCGAGGGAATCGACTGCCACCTCAGCTCTCGTTAAAAAGACACGGTTGATCGGATCAAGCAGATCATCATAGGCGGGAAATTCATTGGCAAGAGATTCACTTCTCTGCTCACCCCAGGGGATGAGGTCAGGCTGAATCCCCCATGCTTTCAAAGCTTCAATCGTCTCGATTCCAACCGCCGCAACGCGCACACCGGAAAAAGCGCGAGCATCCAAACCGAAAGAAGCAAGGCGTGTCGTCACAGCGTGGACACAGTTAGCCGAGTTGAAGATGATCCACTGGTAGCGTCCATCTACAAGCCCTTGAATAGCCTTTTCTAACGGCTGTGTGGTGCGCGGATCTTCAATGGCCAAGGTCGGCAAGGGAATCGTCTGCGCACCTTGAAGATCGAGTAAGGAATCGATGGCAGTACGCTCGCCCTTCGTCTGAGGAATCAAGATCTGCCAACCGAGGAGAGGTTGAGATTCATACCAGTCATAGCCGGTGATCTGTTCGACATTATCTCCGAAAACGACCATGACCGGTGAGGATTCAGCTCCCACAGGAACTGACTTATCCATACGCGAGATAGTCGTGACGATACTGCGCTGTTGAATGGTGGCGTAGTCGAAGACAAGACGCACCTTATCGCGTCGTTTATAGCCCTTCTTGCCAAGAAGATGGGAGATCTTATCGAGCTGAGAGGCTGTGGTGTAGTGAATACATGTAGGGCTTTGATCGTCGCATCCCGCATTGATATGAACAGGACGATCGATGCGATAACCACTCGTAGAAATCGCCATCAGATGCGGATCCGAGCCGATAAGCATGTGAACATGGCATCGCTTAGCGAAATGATCAGCGATTTGAGTGAAGAGAGGCTGACAATTGGGATCCGAAAAGATCAAACAGACAGTATGGGCTACCGAGGTAACCAATTCCTCCATATCGGAAAAATCACTTGCCGTTCCGATAGGAGAGCGCGGAAGATCGCCTATGTCAAGAGCAGTGAAAAATTCCTCATCGAGTTTCAGGCACGGATCGATAAGGATGTGATCTGCACTCAGCAGAGTCTTATAGGCAGCAACGGTGAGAGAAAGCGGATCATGCGTCCCGATAGCGATAAGACTAAGTCTCGTCCGAGTCGAACTACCGACCTCTAGGGTGCTGCGAACCTCCCCCAATGCAGCTATCACAGATATCCACCTTGTGACGCTGATCTACAGGCACCAGATGGGAGACCCCATGAGGAATCTCCCATATGCGATAGCTACCTGCGATCAGCGACCGGCACGACGACGTTGAATACGCGTCTTCTTCAGCAGCTTGCGGTGCTTCTTCTTCGCCATACGCTTGCGACGCTTCTTGATGACCGATCCCACAGTGTACCTTTCAAAAATTTCTCTGTATTCGTTTCCCCGTCTCGAGGAAGCAACTCGCCTTATTGTAGCGATGGGAAGGCTGGAGAAAAAATTTTTCGTCCCCAACGTTCAGATCAGCATCGAGAAGCGATGACCTCAGCGATCTGTATAGCGTTCAATGCAGCACCTTTACGCAGGTTGTCACAGGCGATAAAGAAGATCAATCCCGTCTTATCCGCATAGGAGCGATCCTGACGGATACGTCCAACAAAGGATTCATCTCGTCCAGCACTCCGACGCGGGGTAGGCAGATTATCGAGACATACACCCTCAGCTCTCGCCAACAATTCACGAGCCCGTTGAGGGGTAATCTCGCGTTCAAATTGAGCGTGGACAACCAAAGAATGTCCGCTAAATACAGGAATGCGCACACATGTCCCCGCTACCGCCAAATCATCAATATGCAAAATACGACGGGATTCATCACGCAACTTATGTTCTTCATCGGTTTCTTCAAAGCCATCATCGACGATAGAGCCCGCCAGCGGAACAGCATTGAAAGCGATGGGAGCCACATATGGCCCATAATCATCGCAACCTAGAGCAGAACCGTCATAGACCAGTCGAGAAAGATCGCCTTGACATGCCTCAACGCTTTGAGATCTCAAGGCTTCGACACCTGCTAGGCCAGAACCAGACGTCGCCTGATATGTGGCAACGACAAGGCGCTTCAATCCTGCCTCATCGTGCAGAGGTTTGAGGACTGGCATCGCCGCCATCGTCGTGCAATTGGGATTGGCAATGATCCCTTTAGGCGTCGTAAAAGCATCGTCAGGATTGACTTCGCTGACGACGAGAGGAACCTTAGGATCTTTGCGCCAACACGAAGAATTGTCGATCACGATCCCTCCCGCTGCCGCCACCTTGGGAGCATAGAGAGCGGATGCCTCTTTACCAGCAGAGAAGATCGCGATATCGAGTCCGGAAAAATCAGCGGTAGCCATATCTTCGACCTCGATGGCCTCAGTCTTCCATTTCAGCTTTCGACCTGCCGAACGAGACGAGGCAAAATAGCGCATTGTCGTAACGGGGAAATTGCGCTCCTCTAAAAGGGCGCGCATCACTCCACCAACCTGTCCTGTAGCTCCGAAAACACCTACATGCATAGGTTCAACCCTAGCCGCCCAGAAAGCTATAGTAGGTCGATCTCACCCAACGATCATTTCTTTCCGATCAAAGATCGAGCGAAAAGAGCCACGTTGGATGGCCTTTCCACCATGCGACGCAGATAGTAGCTATACCATCCCGGCCCGAAGGGGATATAAACCCGCGAGTTAAAACCGATATCGCACAGACGCCTTTGTTCCAAAGGACGTATTCCATACATCATCTGGAATTCGCTATTCGGATGGCTTCGCCCGCTGCGTATCATCGCTTCAGCAATCGCCACCAGACGAGGGTCATGTGTAGCGTAAAGAACCTCCACACCCCTTTCAGCGAGCAGACGGGCACATGAGACATAGGACAAGTCGATATCGTGAGGTTTCGTCCAGGCGATTGAACGCGGCTCTCGATATACCCCTTTGACGACACGAACGCGGCGCGCACCATTATCAGCCACGTGGAGACAATCGTCCACGCTGCGTTTCATAATGGATTGGATGGTGATAGCGCACCGCGGATAGGCCTTGACCAGATATGTCCATATCGTCAATGTCGTCTCTAAAAGATGGGACGGCCCCATATCGATAATCGTTTCACACCCGGAATGTTGAGCGAAGTCAACAATTTCCAAGGTTCTATCGATGAGGATACTAAGGGGAATATCGGCTTCAGCTCCGATGAAAGAAGGACGAATACAGATCTCTACTTTTTTCGCCCGATCAGCATTCTTCAAATAGGAGATAAGGCGAAGGTATTCATTGAAATTCACCTGAGCGCTATGGGGATCATATGGCTCGATTCCCTGATATTCCAAGCTGATATCAAGCCCTTTTGAGCGCAGATCGTCGAGAGGAGCGATGACTTGTTCAATCGTTTGAGCAGGAACATAGCGTTCGATCAATTCGCGAGCAGGCTGTGAAGATGCAACGCTTCGTCTAACCCGATCGGATGAGGCAAGACGGGTGATAAAGGTGCGCATACCCCCTCCTTGTAGATATTCCCTTTCTTAAGGATAGAACCTGGACAGATGCGATCATCTCAGAGGTCTGACAGATTCGCCTTCATAGAATCCGATTGACACAATGGAGATATGCACGTTGATCATCTCACATTCGTCGCTACCTCTGAAGGTTTGGAAAGCACCGTCGCTTCCTTTGAGAATGCCTTGGGATGCAAAGCCAAGAACGGTGGTTTTCACCCTCGCTTTGGCACACGCAATTTCATCGTCCCTCTCGCCGATAGCCGCTATATCGAAATCGTTGACGTTCTCGATCACCCCTCCGCTGAGAAAGCCGTCTACGGACAGGCTGTAAGGGAATGTCAATCCCGCGGTGGAGGATGGCTCGGCTGGGCAATTTCTGTGGACGATATTTCTAGCGTGGAAGCTCGCCTCAATCGCTCATCTATCGTAGGGTCACGCCAATTCCCAGATGGACGCTGCGTCGAGTGGCGTCAGATCGGCGTCCAAGGTCTCCTCAGCGATCATCAACTCCCCTATTTCTTGAAGTGGACGTCGGATTCCGAACTGCTCCCCTCCGCATTGCGTGGAGATGTCAGGTTGTCCACCATTGAATTTGCTGGTTCCGCCCAACGCGTCGCCGAGTGGATCGGAGTAGACGTCTACGACATATTGGATGGAGTCGAACTGGCCTTCCAATCTCCTCACGGGGCTCCTGGCATCCTCGCCGCGACCTTCGAGGTTCCCGGCAAAGGACAGGTGAGAATCTAAGTGGCAAAGAAGCCCAAAAATCGATACCGCTGCACGGAATGTGGATGGACTTGCTCTCAGTGGGTGGGGCGCTGCATGGAATGCCAGACGTGGGGATCGGTCACCGAGATCGGTGCAGCGAAACTTGCATCGATTGAGGTCAACACCCCCACCCATCAAGCGCTACCCATCTCTGAGGTGGATTTAAGCAGCGCCAACCGCACCTTGACCACGATCACAGAATTGGATCGAGTCTTGGGAGGAGGGATTGTCCCTGGAGCGGTGATCCTTCTGGCAGGAGAACCTGGAGTGGGTAAATCCACCCTTCTTCTAGAGGTAGCCGCTAGATGGGCTCGCAACGATCAACGGACTCTCTATATCAGCGGGGAGGAATCGGCCGCTCAAGTGCGTTTACGAGCTGAACGCACGTCAGCTATCGCCGACGAACTCTATCTGGCTTCCGAGACGGATCTGGGAACCGTTCTAGGACATATCGAACAGATTCAGCCCTCACTTCTTATCGTCGATTCCGTTCAAACTATCGGCACCGATCAAGCCGAAGGCTCTCCTGGAGGCATTTCACAGGTACGCGAAGTGACAGCAGCCTTAGTGCGTGTGGCAAAGCGCGAACAGATGGCTGTCATCATCGTCGGCCACGTCACAAAGGACGGAGCGATTGCAGGACCACGTCTGCTCGAACACCTTGTCGATGTCGTCTTGACTTTCGAAGGGGAACGCCATTCCGGTTTCCGTATGGTACGAGCTGTCAAGAACCGTTTTGGACCTGCTGATGAAGTCGGCTGTTTCGAGATGGGCGAAAGCGGTATTCATGAGGTGATCGACCCGTCTGGAATTTTCACCAGCGGATGTACAAAACCTCCCAATGGCACCTGTGTGACCGTGACGATGGAAGGGTCACGTCCGCTGGTAGCCGAAGTTCAATCCCTCATCACACCCTCACCGAATCAGGTTCCTTCTAAACGGGTAACTCATGGAGTATCCTCTTCTCGACTATCGATGATTTTGGCAGTTCTTCAACGTCATGGACGGCTGCGCTTATCTACCAAAGATGTGTACTGTTCGACGGTTGGGGGAGCAAGGATTGAAGATCCCTGTGCAGATTTAGCGATCGCTTTAGCGGTGGTATCCGCATCTACCAATGTGAATTTCCATAAGCGCATCATCGCTTTGGGGGAGATCGGTTTAGCTGGGGATCTCAGACGTGTTCCAGGAGCCGAAAGACGAATCGCTGAAGCTGCGCGTCTGGGTTTTGAATTGGCTATCGTACCCAGCGGCAATCGCAATCCTCATACGCCTCTCCCCCGATTACACGGTTTGAAAGTGGTGGAGGCATCCCATATCAATGAGGTGATCGAATCTCTAGGTTTAGCCCGTCCGCATTCACAATCGGACGATAACTAAGCTAGACGGGTCACCAATGTCGCTTCATGTCCGTCATAGGTAGCGTGAACGACATAGGTGCCGACACCGAGACGAGTGGAGATCTCATCACATCCTTGGGAACGCTTCACATTCCACCCGATTGTCAGATCGTAGTGTTGCCCCTCATCGATTTGGACTTCCTCATCTATATCGAGTCTGGTCTTACAATCGCTTGTCGTCCAGATATGATCGCTTCCCGAAGTGATAAAAAGATCGAATTTCTCTCTGGATAGACGGCAGGTCTTACCCGTTGGGTCGATCGAGATTTTGAAATCGGCATGTCCATCTGGGCTGATGGGATCTGGACCGCTCACCGCTAAATTCACATCAGATCCGGCACACGCCTCGATGACCGGCTCTGTGACAGCGGGCATAATCTCTTCGGATACGCTCGGGCTTTCGTGACGACC
>JAEZYG010000077.1 GCA_023419175.1 Actinomycetes bacterium | reverse complement strand
AGACCGCTGCTCTGCCAATTGAGCTATTGCCCTAGACCGACTGTGCAAGGCACAAGTCGCCGTGGTGAGTTCCACCAAGATCTGAAGTTTAGCCAATAGAAGCGATAAAGTGAAACTCAATGCCGATCCATGCGATCGTTCAGAGTCGAAAGGGAGTCCACCATGTCTGTTCTTGACCAGCTCACCCCTGCTCCAGCCGACCCCATTCTCGGTATGACAGATAAATTTAACCGCGATACCAATCCAGCCAAAGTCAATCTTGGAGTCGGGGTCTATTTGGACAAAGAAGGACGCCTCCCCCTGCCTCAAAGTGTCGCACGTGCTGAAAAGATTCTTGCCGATCGCATGGAGCCACGCGGCTATCTTCCTATCGATGGTTTGGCTGCGTATATCCGCGAAGTTCAAAAGATGATCTTCGAAGCCACCGATGATCGCATCGTTACTGTCCAAACGCTCAGCGGTACGGGAGCTCTCAAGACGGGAGCCGACCTTTTGGCGACGATCCTTGACACACCTCGCTTGCTCATTCCCGATCCCTCCTGGGAAAATCACCGAGCCCTCTTCAGTAGAGCTGGGTTCGATGTCTCGACCTATCGCTATTATGACGCCGAAGCTCATGGCATCGATGTGGACGGCTTACTGACCGATCTTTCCCAAGCAACAGCCAATACGGTGGTGATCTTCCACGCATGTTGCCACAATCCCACCGGTTACGATCTCGACCGTGAGACGTGGACGAAGGTTGCCGATCTATGCGCCGAGCGTTCCTTAATTCCCTTCATCGATATGGCTTATCAGGGATTCAGCTCATCGCTGAACGAGGACAGTTGGGTTCCGCGTCTCTTCGCGTCTCGATGCCACGACGTCTTTGTCGCCTCGTCCTTCAGTAAGAATATGGGGCTTTATGGCGAAAGAATCGGTTCTTTGTCGGTCGTCTGCCGCGATAGCACCCAAGCTTCTACTGTGCGTTCTCGGCTCAAGACCATCATCCGTACCACCTATTCCAACCCTCCCACCCATGGAGCAAAGATCGTTACCACAGTTCTTACAGATCCGTCTTTGCGTGCCGATTGGGAAGAGGAATTGAATCAGATGCGTCTAAGGATGACATCGATGCGCTCATCTTTAGTCGATGCCTTACATAGTCACGGAATTGAGGATATGGACTTCATCACCGCTCAAGTCGGGATGTTCAGCTATTGCGGACTGTCCGCTGAGCAGATGAAGCGTCTACGCGAAGAATTTTCGATCTACGGACTCGATTCTGGACGCATCTGTATGGCAGGACTCAACGATTCCACCGTGGAGCAGGTCGCCGAAGCTATCGCCTCCATCCGACGCTAAGCCATCTAAGGCTCATGGGAGTTACCTATGAGCCTTGAGCTCTATCAATCGATATCGACTCCCACAGTCACCGGTTCGCAGTGTAATGTAACGCCAAATTTTTTCCAGACGCGATCCTTGATATCGCGAGCCAGAAAGGCTATATCCTCAGCTGTCGCACCTCCCCTATTCGTCAATGCCAAGACATGTCGCGAGGAGAGACGCGCTTCTCCTGTCCCCGGATATCCTCGATGGCATCCGGCATGATCGATCAGCCATGCCGCCGAGAGCTTCACCTTGTCCGCCACAGGAAAACGCGGGGCGTCGGCCGGCAATTTTTCAGCCAGATCTGCCTCCACGATGGGATTGGTAAAGAAACTTCCAGCCGACCAGCTATCGTGGTTGCCGCTTTCGACCACCATGCCCTTGGAGCGTCGCAGATCGATCACGCAAGAACGCACCTTCGCCGCATCCACCCGATCCCCGATCTCTACGCCGAGAGCTTGAGCCAATTGAGCATAGGCGATCGGTTCAGATAAGGAGGCGTTGCGCAGATGGAAACTCACTTCGACAACGACATAGCGTCCAGTAGGTTCACCGCATTTTCTGGATTGTTTGAAGATCGAATCGCGATAGGAAAATTCGCATTCCGATGCGGTGAAGGTTCGCATCGTATTATCCTGACGATCCCAACAGCGGACGCGAGCGATAGTCTGGCTCACCTCTTGACCGTAGGCTCCCACATTTTGAATCGGTGTCGCTCCTACCAAACCGGGAATACCGCTGAGAGCTTCTAGACCAGCCCATTCATGTTCGATGGTATAGGCGACGAAATCGTCCCAATTCTCACCTGCTTTAACCGTGACGAAAGCCCCACCGCAACCGCTGACTTCAGCCTTGATACCGTGGGTATCGACTCTGATGACTCTGCCGTCAAAATCCTCATCGGATATGAGCACATTCGACCCTCCCGATAAGACAAGAACTCTACGCCCCATTGCATCTGCTTCTTTGACTGCTGCGATCAGCTCCTCATCGCTGTGGGCGATAACGAAATCTCTAGCTCGTCCACCGATGTGAAAGGTCGTATGATCGCTGAGCCGATCGCTTGAAGGAAGCGGGCGTTTGCGCAATTGTTGACCATCCCATTCCCCAAGGGTACAAACCTCGGCTTTATCCATCTCGATATCCCTCGCATTCACAGCACTTCCACCTCCACTCGCGCAGCGGTCAATACCTTCTTCTCCTCACAGGTCACCACGAGATTGAGAGTCATTCGATTGGCGTCCCTATGCGCAATATCAGCATCGACACACAGCACAGCCGCCCTATCGGATGGCACATAGACGGGACGAGCAAATCTGACCCGATAGCCGCATATCCTGATCTGAGGCATATTTTCAGTGACGATTCTGATCGCTGCCCCCATCGTCCACATGCCATGGGCGACAACTCCGTCAAGACCAGCTTTCTTGGCAGCATCATCGTCTTGATGAATGGGATTGAAATCTTTTGACGCGTGGGCATAGCGACGTAGATCGTCTCGATCCACCTTCACAACCAACGAGGGCAGATGGTCACCCACCTGATAATCGATGTGATTATCCTTCACCGTTCATTCTCCGTTCTGCCGATGGAGTTGCAAGGATTTTCCAGGGTGAAGATCAACTGTGAGCTCACCAGAGCTGCTATGCATCCACCGACAGATAATTCGACGTCAACGCTCACCATCGCCTGCCTTCCACGTATGCGCACTTTATCGATAACGCATTCGGCGTTCACCTCATCACCAATTGACAATGGACGGTAGAAGTCAAACGATTGATCGGCATGGATCGTTCCATCAAGATGAAGTCCAAGTTCTTCATCTGCGAAAAGCATCTGCCAACACTGAGAAGCTATGACAATGGGATAGGTGGGAGCGATCTCGATGGATTCTCCATCACCTCTCGGCATAAAACCAAGTGAATCGTTAAATGCCTTCACCGACTCATGGGTGATCGGATAGGTAGAGGAGGCTCGATAACGGCGTCCCACATGCTCTGGGCTGATAGTCACATCCTTGAGGCTAGCCAATGAGGGAAGCAGACGTAAACAAGGGTCGCCAGCGATACCCGATCACCACCGACCCTTTCAATCGGTCTACCCTTCAGCAGCCCTCATGGCAGATAGTTTTGAGATTCGATACCACCACACGACAAAGAAAATCGCTGTGAGGGGAATCCACATGATGAAGCCTTTATACTGCATCAGCTCCGAAAAGGACGTCTTATAAGCTGTATAGGCGACTACGGCAGCCCCCAGAGAGATGCCGAATCCACATGCAAATGAGGAAAGTCCGCCTAAAAGATAAAGTCTCATCGCTTGAGGGGAATGACAAAAACCGCTCACAACACCTAAGAGGAATCCCACGATGAGGAAGATATAGATGATGATCTCCACCTCGAAGAAGGGATTGTAGGAGGCAGAATGCACAGCGCAATTCCACACTAAGATGATGGTGATGATGATCGCCGAGGTCAGATTACCTTTCCACCAATATGCGGACATGACCACTCCTATCGTCTGATCTGGCAAAGATGAAGACAGAAGAGTTATATC
>JAEZYG010000056.1 GCA_023419175.1 Actinomycetes bacterium | reverse complement strand
GGGCAATCGCCGCTGGCACTGTGGTCGCCGTCATCTGTGAACTGGCTGGAAAGATCGGTCCTCAAGACGCGGTGGACAACCCTCAAGGATGGGCTCTTAACGTTCCGTCCTTGCCCGATCTGTCGAGTTTCGCTGTTCCCAATCTGAGCTTGCTGGGACGAATCGACTTCATCGGCGGTTTCGCTCACGAAGGACAATTCACCGTGGCGAGCATCACCACCGCATGTATGTTGATCTTCTCGCTCATGTTGGCAGATTTCTTCGACACTATGGGGACGGTTGTCGCCATCGGCGCAGAGGGCAAGATGCTCAACGATCAAGGAGAACCTCCCCATCTGCGCGAGATCTTGCTCGTGGACTCTATCGGTGCGATGGCTGGCGGTTTGGGCTCTGGATCGTCCAATACCTCCTATGTGGAATCGACCTCCGGTGTCGCTGATGGAGCTCGTACTGGTCTCGCCTCGGTTGTGACGGGCGCTGCCTTCATCATCGCCATGTTCATCACACCAGTGGTCAATATGGTTCCCTCTGAAGCGGTCGCTCCCGTCTTGATTCTCGTCGGTTTCTTAATGATGACTCAGATCGTCGATATCGATTGGGCGAAATTGGAGATCGCTATTCCTGCGTTCATCACCATCGTCTTCATGCCCTTCACCTACTCGATCACCGATGGTATCGGAGCGGGTTTCGTCTGCTACGTGTTGATGAGAGTGTTCAACGGGAAAGCTGCCAAGATTCACATTCTCATGTGGGTAGTAGCGGTTCTCTTTGTGCTCTACTTCACTCAAGGTCTCCTAGCGGGGCTTATCTCCTAGACGACAAGACGAACTAAAAGGATCGACAGGCGCGGGCGGAAACGTCCGCGCCTTTTCGTCCACATGTGTGCTCTTAAAGGCAAAGGGGTTCTAGGAAGGCTAGTATCAAAGATGTTCGTCGATCGGAGAAAGATGTCATCTGCTCGTTTTGCCGCCATAATGGTGGCCACCTCCCTCGCTAGCGCCTCGGCTTTCGCACTACCTGCCCAGGCAGCTCCTGGAGATCGCATTACGCTGAGCGAACACCTTGTCACCATCAGCGGGTTGGCAACAGACCACGATCGTGGTCTGTACTGGGTGGCTCCAGCCAAAGCTTCCTCCCAGCTCAAAGCCTTCGATCGGGAAGGTCATCTGGCAGGTCAAGTGAATTTCGATGCCGAGCTCAATCACATTGAAGCTGTCTCCTACGCTCAAGGTTCTCTCTATGTCGGCGATATCGGTGATGAGAATAGCGATACAGCTCAGGTGATTCGTCTTGAATCGACCGATTTTGACGCTCGCGTCCCCTATACCACCTGGACTTTGCGCTATCCCGATGGTCCTCATAAGGCGAAAGCGATGGCGGTTTCACCACGTGGGAATTTTTATATCTTCACCTTTGGATCTCCTGGTGGGGTCTATTTGGCTGAGAATGCCGGTTTCCCCGGAGAGATTGAGATGAGGCGTCTAGGAGATGCTCCCGATTGGATCACCGATGCTGTCTTTGTCTCAGATGAAGATGTGGTCGTGCGAAGCTATCAGACTTTCAGCGGAATCAATATGCACGATCTGGCGCTGATAACCCGTGGATCAGCCCCTGAAGAACCTCAGGGAGAATCTTTGGCGATCAGCCTGGACGGCAATTTGATAAGTTCAAGCTACGATTCTGCAGATCTGATTGAATCAGCTATCCCATCCACATTGGAAGACGTTGCTGTCATCGGAACCGAACAACCGCCTAGCGCCCAAAACGAGATAGCTGAAAGCTCAAATGAAGAAGCTGGCGTGGCAAAAAGTGAATCTCGCACAACCTCTCGTAAAGCAGTCGCTATCGCAGGGGCATTGCTCCTCGCCATTGCTGCCGGAGTGACAGCCTATCTATCCTCTGGAGGGAATATCTCGAAGGCTTTTGATAAAACTCCTAGAAAATAGCTAAGAGAGGCGGTCGATAACCCAATCGAGGCTTAAGGTTAATGCCTCGATATCGCTGGTCGTGATGGAAGGATACATCCCGATACGGATTTGATTGCGCCCTAGACGGCGATAGGAATCGATATCGACGATTCCGTTCTCGCGCATCACTCGACATATCTCGGCAGCATCCCAACGGTCATCTATGTCGATCGTCGCCACAACCGGAGACCTCAAAGCCGGGTCGGTGACGAAAGGACGGGCATAGGAAGAATTCTCTGCCCAGGTATAGACGGTGCGGGCTGAGGATTCGGTGCGCTTCTTCATTCCCTCAAGACCTTGACGTTCCAACATCCACTCAATTTGATTCGCTAAGAGAATAAGAGTGGCAATGGCAGGGGTATTGAGAGTCTGGTGGGAACGCGACTGCTCGATGGCGGTTGCCAGATTCAACATGGACGGTATCCACCGCCGTGAATCAGCACATAGACGCTGAGCCCGCTCGATACATGCTGGAGAGCATAGGGACAACCACAATCCTCCATCGGAACTGAAATTTTTCTGGGGAGAGAAATAGTAGGCGTCCACCGCTTCAATATCGAAAGGGATGGCTCCAGCAGCGCTGGTCCCATCGATCAGTGTTAAAGCCTCATCGTCTGGGCGAAAAATCTCGCTCACCACACCGGTGGATGTTTCGTTATGCGCCCAGGCATAGACATCAGCAGATGAGGGTGTAAGACGAGACGATGATCCCAGATCAGCCAAGGTGCTCCTTGCCTCGATAAAAGGAGCGCGCTCGGCAGCAGAGGCGAATTTGGATGAGAATTCCCCATTGACTCCGTGAGAGCTGGACGTATCGATTAAAGAGCAGATCGCCATATCCCAAAAAAGTGTCGCCCCTCCATTCCCGAGGACGACTTCATATCCATCGGGCAGTCCGTAGAGGGTACTCAAACCTTCTTGAATCTGTGCGACAAGATTTTTCACAGGAGATTGACGGTGAGAAGTACCCATGAGAGAACTGGTCGCCACAGCTGTCAAAGCCTCAGGACGGATTTTGGTCGGTCCACTACCGAAGCGTCCGTCTGCAGGTTTGAGATGGTCGGGAATTCGTATCGTCATCTTGTCATTGTGTCACCTTATCGCAACGATACGTTGACGTTTCCAGATTCTGTGAATTCTTATCGCTGTGAACCGCCTCATCATTCAAAGCGATCGTAAGGTCATAGGCTCTAGAGGCGACCTCGAGAAGAGTGGCATAGCGAGGGGTTTTGATATTGATAAGTTGACGGCGATACAGGGGATATAGTCGCTCAAGTCGATCATCTTTGAGGATCGCTTCGATTGTCTTGCGATCACCTCCGCAAACAATCTGTTCAACTATCCCCTGAGAAAATATCTCAAGGCAGTCTGCAATGATGGAATCCGATGCGCTTTTAGCCTGATTGGCTCGTCTGCGCGCATAGCGTTGTTGAGACCAACCTCCTGCTTTCGTCCGCCCCTGGACATAGTAGGTGGATGTGCGATGGGCAAGGACTTTTTCTCCATGAACTATGCCAATGCTGGCTGCATCTTTGCGGGCGAGGAGAATACCGAAATGTCGCGGACGACAAGCGGCAGAGACGAAGTCTTCCACAGTGGATAGATATCGTTCATTGCGCCAGGGCAACGATATGGAGGCACGTGCTCCGTTTGGCGATTGCAGATGTAATGCGCGATCGACAGCGGTGGAGAGATATCCGTGTCGGGTGGCGAAATTCTCCATCCAGGCTTCCAAACGGTGCGCTGGAAGAGAAATGGTGCGGCATATCGTGAAATCTGCATCCATCTGCTCATCGTAACCAAATTTTTTACTATGCTGATAGCAGCATGAGGAGGTCGCATGAGTGAGCTGATCGATACCACCGAGATGTATCTACGTACCATCTACGAATTGCATGAGGAAGGAATCGATCCTTTGCGTGCGCGCATCGTAGAGCGTTTACAGCAATCCGGTCCTACGGTAAGTCAGACGGTAGCCCGTCTTGAAAGAGATGGATTGTTAACTGTCCGAGACGATCGTCAATTGCAATTGAGCGATGAAGGATGGGCAAAGGCTCAAGAGGTGATGCGTAAACATCGCCTTGCTGAAAGAATGCTTGCCGATATCATCGGTCTCGATTGGGTAGATGTCCACGATGAGGCGTGCCGTATGGAGCATGTGATCTCTCGCAAGATGGAAGAACGTCTTAACGCTCTCCTCGACAGCCCGGATTATTCCCCGTATGGGTGTCCGATTCCGATTTCTCCTGAGAAGAAAGATGAGCCTGAGCGTTTCCGTAAAGGAGTGATCTGCCTATCGCGTATGCTCACTCCACGCGCCCAGCGTTTTGTCTTGGTGAGGCTGAGTGAATTCGTCCAGGCGGATAGCGATTCCTTGGCAGCTCTCGCAGAAGTGGGGTTACGTCCAGGAGTTGAATTTGAAGCCCTCGAAGTGGGAGATTCTGTCGAAATTCGCGCTGAAGAAGGACGCGTTCGCATCGACCGAGATCTGTGTCCTGGCATTTGGGTCTCCGAGGGCTGATCGTGTACCCATAGCCTTCCCGTTGAGGGGTAGGGCGTAAGCCGCTAGGCTACATGGGTCAAGGCCTCATAGCTCAGGGGATAGAGCAGTGGTTTCCTAAACCATGTGTCGCAGGTTCGAATCCTGCTGGGGCCGCCGAGTGGTGCTACACCTGTTCTGTTTCTCCTCTTACATCGATAAGCGTTGCATCGCCTTCCTTCATCTCTGATCTGCTCTAGTGTGGAGATATGACACGTACATATCTGGAAGCTGCTCGTTCCAAGATGATGGCGGACGGCATCGGAGCCTCCGCGATTGAAGCTTTTAGCTACGCCTACCGTCAACTTGAAGCCGGACAGACTGGGTTGATTGCTGAAGATGAGATCGAGCCTTTGGACGATATCGAACGTTTCGATGAGGAGACGATCGATCCTGAACTGGCGCGTGAAGCCTTTTCGCGAACGGCGATTATCAAACTCAACGGTGGTTTGGGGACGTCGATGGGAATGTCGGGGCCGAAATCCCTCTTGACGGTCAGAGACTCCCTCACCTTCCTCGATATGATCGTCGCTCAGGTGCGAGCTGCCCGTCAGCGCTATCAGGTAAAGCTACCTCTTATCATGATGAATTCTTTCAATACTCGCGACGCAACCTTGGAAGCGTTGAGGGTCTATGAGGATCTTGCGGTTGATGGTCTTCCTTGTGATTTCATGCAAAGTCGCGAACCGAAATTGCGAGCCGACGATCTTAGCTGCGTTGAATGGCCGTCCGATCCTTCCTTGGAGTGGTGTCCTCCTGGACATGGGGATATCTATGCGTCCCTTGTGGATTCAGGTGTGCTCGATCAACTCATCGACGCCGGTTATCGCTATGCGAGCGTATCGAATTCCGATAACCTTGGAGCTTCTCCCAATGCCGCCCTGGCGGGGTGGTTCGCTTCGACCAATGCCGCTTTCGGATCGGAATTGTGCAGACGTACCGTCAACGATCTCAAAGGAGGTCATCTGGCAAGACGGCGCAGTGATGGTCACCTCATCTTACGTGAGACAGCTCAGACAAGCAGTGACGATATGCGCTTTTTCACCGACGAAAAGAGGCATCCGTTCTTCCATACCAATAATCTGTGGTTCAATCTGATCGAGATTAAGAAGGTCATGGAAGCTAAAGGTGGAGTTTTAGGGCTTCCTCTCATACGCAACGAAAAGACTGTCGATCCACGAGATCCGTCCTCGACGAAGGTCATTCAGATTGAAAGCGCGATGGGGGCTGCTATCGAAGTATTCGATCGTGCTGAGGCTATCGAGGTGGGACGAGATCGTTTCATTCCGGTAAAAAAGACCAATGAATTGCTGCTCTTGCGTTCCGATTGCTATGAGGTGGACGAGGAAAGCTATCGTCTGCATCGCCGTTGCTCGACGGTTCCTGCCGTCGATCTCGATCCGGCGACCTATGGCATGATCGACGATTTCAATTGGCGTTTCCCCTATCCTCTTAGCCTGAAAGAGGCTCATTCCTTTACGGTGCGTGGAGATATCACTTTCGGTCGAGATGTGACGGTGCGTTCAGATGTCCGTTTGGAGAGCCAAGAACCGATGGTGATAGCGGATGGAACCGTCTGTGAGTGACCCCAGCTTGGGAAGGCTCGTCGCCTATACCATCACCGGACAAAGCTATCCGCTTAGCACGAGCGACCCCTATGAGATCGCTCATTTCCTCTCTCAGGAAGGGTGGGATGAGAGTGCGTTATGTCATCTGCGGCAACAGGCATCTGATGCATCTCGTCCATGGCCTCTCATACCCGCTCCTTCCATGAGAGAGGGGATCTCTGCCGCTCAGCTTCTCACGTTGGCGAGGAAGGTCATCGAGATTATCGGAGATGGTCGTAATATCCAGGTGAGGCGTCCAGGAAAGCTCAGTGACAGAGATCGTCAGCTCATCGCCGATAGGCCCCCACATCATGGAGTCGTGGGCTGATTAGAGAACGACGAATGCCATCCGCATATGGGTTGCTGCTGTCGCAATCGCTTCAGCTTCCTTTGGAGAAGCTGCGACGACGATTACCCCTCCGCCAGATGAAGTTGAGCTCTTGTCTGGAAGAGCTGCTACGCGGACGCGATGGGCGATCTCCGTAGTGGATCCATCGGATTGGCTCGCCAATACGGAGATGGTGTCGCCAACTTGAAGTAGCGAGATCAGATCGGCATCCGAGACGCGGAAGGGGACAAGTTGCTCACGTGACTGAGATGCCAACGATGAGCCGACAAGCATCGCTTCTGTGAGGATCGTCCCTTTGGTGATGACGCTGGCGATAACACGCCCTTTTAACTGATCGCTGGTCACCACACCCTCAGGGAGGAGACGTGTGGGCAGGGAAATTGTTTCTATATCACCAGATGAGATTTGCGTCCCAGCGTCAAGGCTATGAGAGGCGATCGCCACATCGCTGCTAGGTTCAGGATGAGGATGAAGATAGTGCAAAGCGGCCGCTATAGCCGCCACAGAGCACACGACCGCCAAAGAGCGACGATGCCATCGTATGAAACGATTGGCGCGAAGGATGAAAGAATTCCACGACATACCGTCATAATGGGTTTTTCAACGATCAAATGACGGTTATCCACAGAATCAATCTGACGTCGATGAGGTCGTCGATGATGACGAGGAAGATGATGTGGACGGTGTAGATGAAGAACGCGAGTCAGTTGAATAGAAGCCGGAGCCTTTAAAGACGATGCCTCCGCAGTTATAAACTTTGCGCAACGATCCTTCACATTCAGGACATATGGTCAACGGGTCATCGCTGAATTTTTGGAAGGCTTCGAGTTCGTGCTGGCAGTCGGAGCAGCGGTACTGATAGGTAGGCATAGATCCAATCTCGTGAGTAGAAATCGGTAAAGATATCCAAATCGACATGGTAGCGCACTGAATCTAGATGATGAATTTAATCAGTCCAGGAATGACGGCATCGGCTCATACCGCATTGTGTGGCGACCCAGTCCACGGGAATATCGTGTGGGTAAGAAGCGATGGGGCGGTACTCATCTGCTCCGATCAAGGCTACGATCGTGCTTTTTGGGTTGCGGTGAACGAGAGCTCGGTCATACCATCCCCCTCCTCGTCCTAGACGCGACCCGTCAGGTCCCACCGCCAAGGCGGGAACGATGATGAGGTGAGCGCGAGAAATCGCCTCAACGCCCAAATGCGGTGAGTCGATCTCGTCAATCCCATATCGTCCGCGATAGCGAAGGATTGGATCATACGAAGACCAAGAGGGTTGATCCAGATCTCCTTGGCAGGAAATGAAATCCATACGCGGAATGAGAAAATCGTAGTCGGGATATAGAGCTTCCAGAAGCGACAAAGTATCAGGTTCGCTCTTTGTCGCCAGATAACAGGCGATTGTGGAAGATGACGGATAACGTTGATCGATCCAATCCAGCAGATATGAGGTGCGCCGGCGATCAGCTATCCGCTTATCCCAGGGACGATAGGAGGCACGCCGAGAGAGAATCTGTTGGCGCAGATAAGGACGCACGGTATCTGCTGGGAATGACATGGATACCATTCCTCCTTTCATATCATGCGCGATACAAAGACTTTTACCTTAGAGCTGGAGCCTTTTAAAGAGGGACATGGGACATATTTTCCACAATGGCTATGAGGACGTGGACGAAGATTTTCGATCTGTTTTAGTCTAAGAATATGGGTTTGTTCAGACGACGTCGTACCGCACAGGTTGAATCGAATAGCGCTCCTGCCTCGTCCACTCTATCGGGAGAAACGCAGCGGCGTGTTTTGCCTAATCCTCCTACTGTCAATCGTCATGGCGCTAGGTCGGTAGACGCTCAGGTCGATTACCTGCTTCAACTCATCACGCCGCTTCCCGCTTTCGGCATGTATCTCCTCGATGCTTGGGGGAGCGCTCTATGTGAAGATATCACCGCTGATCTGACCATTCCCGTAGAAGATCTGGCCGCCTGTGAAGGTTATGCGGTTCGCTGTGATGATCTCATTGGCCTTCCCGAAGCGGGCTCGATCACCTTGAAGGTCGTCGAGCATACAGTTCTTCCCCAAACCGCTGTTAAAGTCCTAGCTGCTCAACCTTTACCTCAGGGAGCGGACGCTGTGATCTCCTTGACAGATCTGCGTCGCGATGGGGCTTCCGTCACGATTTCAACGGCGGTGAAATTAGGCGATAATGTTCGCTGGGCAGGCTCTGAGGTGCGCCCATCCATGCCTTTGATGAGAGCTGGAGAGAGGCTCGATGCTCGAGATAGCGCCTTGATGGCTCTTGCAGGGATCGATCGCGTTTTGGCGCGACCTCGGCCGCGTGTGGTGACCATGGCGTTAGGGGCGGATGATTCTCTCAATGGAGTGAACTCTCATATGCTGGCTGCTCTTGCGAAATCGGATCGCACCCAGGTATGGCGCGTTCCATTCGCTGGAGGAGATGAGCGACAGTTGCGCGACTTGATCAGCGATCAGTTAATCCGTGCTGATCTGCTCATCGCCACAGCACCTATCGGTGAAGATTCGTCGGTCATGAAGGTCATCTCATCGATGGCGGTTATCGATGTGGCTACCGTGGCGATGCGCCCAGGAGGAACGGTAGTTTTCGCCCTTGTAGGTGAGGATGAAATCCCGATGTTGATCGTTCCCGAAGATAGCGTGAGCGCTTATGTGAGCTATCAGCTTTTCGCCCGTCCGCTTATCAATCAGCTGATGGGAGCCGAACAAGTGAAACCGCTGAAACAATCCTGTCTGCTCGGTGATGATCTGCTCTCCGAAGAAGGAGTGATGGATCTACGTTTCGCCACGGTGCGTGAACAGTCTGGAGAAAAAGTCGCGGTTCCGCTTTCAAGTGGACACGGGATCAAACTTGCCGATCTGGTCCGAGCTCACGCTTTGCTCGTCCTCGATGAATCCACCACACAGCTTGGTTTAGGTGAAAGAGTGGACTGCTGGATGCTGAGGGACTGATCGTCGTTCCATCTGGATTGGCATGGAAAAATTGAATGAAAGATAAAGCAATTATTTTCTATGCGGCGCGTCTAGTACATGCTGAGAAGTCGAAATAATACCCTGTGATACGTGCTGCCAGGATTAATCTTTGGAGCAATCGTGATTGCCTGGATTCTTGGCTTATCACGTGCTCTACTTCCCCCTAAGAGCTCCGGTGGCATAGCGGATTTCGCTGCACTCGACAGCTTCGCTGAAACGGTGAATCTCGTGAAGCGATGTGACGATGAGGATACGGAATCCCTGGATCATTCCGGAGCGGACGTCTCGACGGAGCTGATGCGTCGTGCTGAGATGTACAATCTGCGCCAAGCGCGCGCGATCGCTATCAAGCGTCGTCGTGCTGGGCTTATCGTCCATCTCTTTGCTGTCATCGTCGGTATCGTGCTTCCCTTCATCATCACCATCTCCCATTGGTGGTCTGTTCTACC
>JAEZYG010000082.1 GCA_023419175.1 Actinomycetes bacterium | reverse complement strand
GATTCAAAGTCAGGCGGGCCCTGCCGGCAGACCAACCGGGGAACGCTCACTCGCGTGATCGCTTCTCTACTCTAGGGCTTTTGAGCGAAATGCGCACATCGAACCTTTAGCTGAAAGTGTTTAACCTTGTCAGATGCTATTTCCGCCATGAGCTTGGGAGTGTCTCCCTATCGATATATGAAAGGAAAGGTCGCTGCCGATAGTGTTAATCCATGCCTTCACATCTGCCCCGCCACAAGACGGTGGTCTCGTTCGTCCGTCGAAGTTCTCGCATGAACGATTCCCAACAGCGCGCATTGACCCGTCTTTCATCGCGCTATCTTGTCGATCTTCCACGAGGGGAATTTGAAACCTCCATTCCGGAGGGAACCACGGTGGATTTCAGCGAGTTATTCCAACGCCCTGTGGGAATCGACGCCTCCCCTCTGGTCGTCGAGATCGGCTCGGGAGCTGGAGAGGCTTTCATCGCTAGAGCAGCCGCTCACCCTGAGGCTTCCCATGTGGCTTTCGAAGTTTTTCAACGCTCAATCGCCTTGACGATGATGAGAGCGGAAGCGGCGGGAATCGACAATATCCGCATCATTGCAGCAGATGGAGTCCAAGGACTTGAACGCTTGATCCCTTCAGGATTCATCAGCGAACTTCACATCCTTTTTCCCGATCCTTGGCATAAGAAACGTCACCATAAAAGACGCTTGATCAATCCGTCTTTCGCCTCTCTTGCCAGCGATCGTCTCGCCGATGGAGCCACCTGGTATTTGGCGACCGATTGGCCTGATTATGCCGAGCAAATGCGTTCTGTACTCGACGCTTCACCCGATCTGATCAATCTCTATCCCGACACCTGGGCTGAGCGACCAGAGCGTCCAATCAGCCATTACGAACAACGCGGCCTCAACCAGGGACGCCATAGCTACGAATTACGCTATCAGCGTATGAAGCGGACGGAGATATGATGCGTCTACGGCTTGATCTGTCCTATGACGGTTCCGCCTTTCACGGATGGGCTCGCCAGAATCATCTTCGCACCGTCCAAGGCGATATCGAGATCTGGCTATCTCGCCTCTTAGGAGAACAGATTCCTTTAACAGTCGCTGGGCGCACCGATGCAGGAGTTCACGCCCTCGGGCAGGTCGCCCATATCGATGTGGACGATATGACCGATATCGACCAGCTCAAACGGCGTCTACGGCGCGTTTTACCCAACGATATCGTCTTACAATCCTTGTCAATCGCTCCCGAAGGATTTGATGCTCGTTTCAGCGCCATATGGCGTCTCTACCGCTATCGCATATGGGATAGAGATAGCCATATCGATCCTCTTCAGCGCCATATGGTGACATCTGTCGATTCCTCTTTAGATATCGATCAGATGAATCGTGCCGGAGCGATGTTGCTCGGTTTGCGCAATTTCGCCCCCTTCTGCAAGAAGAGGGAAGGCGCGACCACAATTCGCACTTTGATGGAGTTAACGACCCACCGTTTGGATGATGGGATGATAGTCACTACCGTCAAGGCAGACGCCTTCTGTCATTCCATGGTGCGCTCCTTGATGGGGGCATTGACGGCTATTGGAAGCGGACGCAGAGATCTGAACTGGCTTGAGGTGGTCTCATCCCTTAACGAACGCGCTGGAGATATTCATGTCATGGCAGCCCGCGGACTGTGCTTAGAGCAGGTGGGATATCCTGACGATGATCGACTAGCCGAACGAGCGAGAGAATCTCGTTCCATGCGCACCTTGCCCGAACTCCCATGTGATTGCGACTGATATGACCCACTATTTCCACACTCCTGACGATCTGGAGCGCCGTATCGACATCACCGTCCCTATTGACGGGATCGATCATTCTTTCTTCTCAGCCCCAGGCGTCTTCAGCTCTCATCGTCTCGATATCGGGACGAGCGTTTTATTGAAAAAAGCTGCGATGCCACCTGCCGATTTTTCGGGACGCATTCTCGATCTCGGGTGCGGATTTGGCCCCATTGCGATCACCTTGGCTAAACGCTGTCCTCAAGCGAAAGTCGATGCGGTCGATGTGAATTCTTTAGCTCGCATTCTGACCGCCGAAAACGCCATCCGGCACGGTGTGGACAAACGCGTTCAAGTGGGTACCGCTGAGGATTTTTCAATGCGTAGCTACGATTTCATCTATTCAAATCCTCCTATCCGTATCGGAAAAGAAGCTCTCCATACGATGCTTTTACTCTGGCTCCCACGCCTTACCTCCACAGGTGAAGCTCGCTGCGTGGTAGGGAAGAATCTTGGAGCAGATTCTTTACAACGTTGGCTGATTGACCGCGGGTTCTCCTGCGAAAAATATGCCTCTGCCAAGGGATTCCGCATCCTTACCATCTCTCATAAAGCGCCTTAGTCAGCAATTCTCTGTTCTCCTCGAACGGAGATAAAATCACCTAGTTGAAAGATCAACAGAGAATACGCGCAGAGCGTAAAGAAGGATTTTTCTCCACTTTTTTCTTCGTTTTGTCTCCAACTATTGACTCCCTAGCTAGTGTGGAAGGTAACGGGGGCAAAAGCACCCACACAGTGAAAGGAATCACCATGGGACTTGGAGACGACATCAAAAATAAGGCTGAGGAGCTCGGCGGCAAGGTGAAAGAAGCTGTCGGCGACCTGACCGATAACAATAAGCTCAAGGCTGAAGGCATGGCAGATCAGGCTAAGGGCAAGGCAAAGCAGGCCGGTGAAGAGCTCAAGGACGCTGCCAAGGACATCGCGGACGAGATCACCAAGTGAGCTACTTTTCGGAATAATATGCGGCCAGGCGGCGCTTCATCATTAGCGCTCCTGGCCGTTACCATACCGGGAATATCACGAGAAAGATAAGGATATGGCTATCTACACACTGCCCGAGCTGGACTACGATTACTCCGCTTTGGAACCCGCGATCTGCGCTGAGATCATGGAATTACACCACAGCAAGCACCACCAGGCCTATGTGGACGGAGCCAATACCGCTCTTGAGAAGCTTGCCGAAGCTCGCGAGAAGAATGACTTTTCTGCGATCTCGAAGCTGGAAAAGGATCTCGCATTCAACCTCGCTGGACATAGCAATCACACCGTCTTTTGGAAAAATTTGACCCCCAACTCTCCCGAGCGTCCTGACGGAGAGATGGCTGCCGCTATCGACGAATATTTCGGCTCCTTCGAGGGTTTCCGCGCCCAATTCTCAGAGGCGGCAAAATCCATTCAGGGTTCGGGATGGTCAGCTCTCGTCTACGATCCTTTAGCAAAGCGTCTCAATACCTTGGCTTTCTACGATCACCAAAACAATCTTCCTGTCGGCTCTGTTCCCCTCCTCCTACTCGATATGTGGGAACACGCCTTCTATCTGCAGTACAAGAATGTCAAGGCCGATTACGTCAATGCTTTCTGGTCAATCGTCAACTGGGACGACGTGGCCGCCCGCTTTGATGCCGCACGCGCCTGATCTCATATTTACTGGGCTCCAAGTATCCAACTTGGAGCCTATTTTTATGCCCGCTTTATCAGCGCTAAGCCGAAAAACTTGACTTTCCTCTTCCCGAGAATGAAACTGATAACCGTTCTCAAACTCTCTTTAGGAAGAGCACTCTATGCACATCTCTCATCCTTTGATGCGTCTGGGCACCTCCCTTGCAGCAGTTGCACTCGCAACCACCCCTGCGGTCGCCTGGACAGCAAGCGCTCACGCTAGCCCAGACGCTGGCAAACTCGTCCGTACATTGACTCACGTCGATTCCCCCCACGCTTTCTGGGAAAAGGACACTTTCAGCCTACGATCCCACGCAGATCCCAACCCCTTGACGCTGATTGAAGATACCGTCAACTGGATCGGCAAAGGTTGGTTTAACAACAGCAGATCCACATATACCTTCACCATTCCAGACGATCCTCAGCTTTCTTTCCTCGGCAAGCCTGGACAGACTCTCTATCGCGCTCCAGCTCTGCCCGATACCAATTCCTATTCGCCAACATGGCAAGGGGTGGGAGCAGATGGTGATATCCCCATCGAGAAATTCCGTGACGGACAGTTCACTCTCGATCTTGTCCACGTCGATGGACCTGGACGCGTTGAATTCTTCAACTATCTGGGAGGAAATGTCTCTCGCATTTTGTCGAGTCACGATGAGCAATACCGTTCCTACTGGATGACCCGAGGAACCCATACTCACAACGAGACGACATTCACCAAGCCTGGGCGCTATGAAATTACCTATCGCGTCAGCGCCCGCCTCAGCGATGGCACATTGCTCCAATCCAAAGAGCAGACGATGGCCTATCAGGTTGGAGGCGTGAATCCAACCGATACGATCAAAGATATTCCTCAGGCGTATCAATCGGCATCGTCTCAACCAGGCAAAGATCCCGGCAAGCCAACCTTCACGTTGAAACACAATACGAATATCGTCCGCGACGCAGACGATAAATTGACCGTTCTCGATTTCTCCACCGGTAAGGAGAGCGATCAGGGAACTGTCGTTTTCTATATTGACGGCTACTACCTTTCCGAATCGAAAGTCGTCAACGGTCATGCCGAATGGCCTGAAATGTTGGGCAGCTTGAAATCTTCGATCCAAGCTGTCTATATCCCAACACAGGGCGATACCCCACGGTGGATCTCTCAGCCTCTCAGCTATCAAGAAGGGGTTGACAACCTGTCCACATCTGAAGGCAGCGATACATTCCCCACCGCCCATAGCGATGACCCCAACCCCCCTATCGCTTTGCAGGATCAAAAAATCGGCGATCAGACGATCACCTTACATATCTCTCCTATGGACGAGGAAGGCAATGTTGAGCTGAGCGTTGACAACGGTGGAAAACCGATGCGTGCAATCGTCACCGGTGGGCTCTACGCTCCCAAAGACAGCGACGACACACCTTCGTGCAATCTGCCGAACTACGTCTTTGACGGACAGTCGAAGAACAATAGCGTCAAAGAATCATGGGCTTTCTGTAAGCAATACGGTGATTCCAAAGAGCACTATAAGGTGAAGATGACCTTGTCGGCTCATCCTCTCATCTCGGGAGCATCTCCCACTTTCGTCTTGAATAACTATGACGAGACCAAGCCCACCGATATCACCGTCCAGGTTAAAGACGGAACGAGCACTCAAACGACCGATCCCGGTACATCACCTGATCCAGCTCCTTCCGATTCCCCCTCGGGCTCACCTTCCGCCCCTGCCGATGATCAAAAAGGCGCTGAACGTGGCGATACTTGCTCTGCTGAGAAACCCTGCATTTTCGATAAAGGACATGTCGACATCTTCCACGGGACTGTGAAAGACGGAAAACCCGTCTTGAATATCAAAGAAGATGTCACTGGATCGGGAGTCGAACAAGATCCCGCTCATATCTTCTTGAAGGTTTCCGACAAAGCTCGCCGCACTGAGGCAGTTCCCGGAGCAGACGAATTGACGAAAGATACCTATCTGCTCCCCCTCACCCAAGATCAGCGTCTATTGTGGCCCGGATGGGATACCTTCCATCTCGCCGATGGTGGATACACCTCTGCTGATATCCATATCGATTCCATTACCTCTCCTGACGGTGGCACCATTTCTCTGTTCACCAGCGATGGACTGAGTGGAAGTTTGAAAGCGATCGCACAAGACGATCAGCGTATCTTGCACAATGGATCGACGATCACCACGAATCCTCTGGGACATACACACGCTTTTTGGGGATTCACCAAACCCGGTATCTACACGATGAGCGCCCACCTGACCGCCAAGAAAGACGGAGCAAACGACGATTCAGCTCCCGTCACCTATACCTGGTGTGTGGCGACTAACTGTCCGATCCCATCGAGTACACCAACTCCTACTCCCAGCTCATCTGCTTCGCCGTCGGAGTCTCCAAACAACACTCCCTCTGTCGAAGTCGATACATCTGAGCTCAACCCTGGACAGGCGACCAGCGCAGACCTTAATGGCTTTAAAAAGAGCGAGAAGATCTCTCTTTACCTTGACGATCACAACACCTCTTTAGGAAGTGCGGTGGCGAATGATTCCGGTCATGCGTCTGCGATCATTACCCTCAAAGAGGCTCTCTCTGCTGGCAAACATCAGATCATCGCAGAGGGGGATCAGGGAACTAAGGCTGTTTTCGATTTCACCGTAGGAGGCGAGCCTCAGCCAAGCACGGAACCTTCCGAACCCGAAACGACACCAAGCGCGGAACCTTCCGAACCCGAAACAACACCAAGCGCGGAGCCATCCGAACCCGAAACAACACCGACTACAAAACCCTCTACACCTGAAACCACACCAAGCGCCAAACCCTCTGAGTCACAGACAACACCGCAGCCTACCTCTCCCGAGGAGAGTACCCCTGCGACTACTCAACCGCAGATTGAGATCGATACCTCTACTCTTGTCCGCGGACAAGCTCACGAGATTCAGCTGGTCGATTTCAAACCGCATGAAAATGTGGTCATCAGCGTTCATTCTGATCCGATTGAGTTGACTCGCGTAACAGCCGACGACAAGGGTGCAGTATCTACTACGATCACTCTTCCTGCCGATCTCGACAAGGGAGAGCACCATATCGTTGCCGAGGGGGATCAAGGAAGTCGAGCCGAGATCGCTTTCAGCCTCGATGATCCTTCCCAACCTGGTGGCGACACCTCCACTACTCCTTCACCTAGTCCAAGCACAGATCAGGGTCAACCGACTCATGGCGGATCGACACCTTCCGCTTCACATGATGAGAAAAAGAGCCATGACTCTTCTGGTACGACCCATCAAGAAAAGCCCTCACGCCTCCCCGCTACAGGCATGGAAGCTGGGTTCCCAATTGCTGGGCTCATCACGGCGGCCTTAACATTGGCCGCATACAACTCACGTGCGCGTAAACGCTGATCTGCGATAAAGATCTGAGAGGAAGGGATGAGAGAATCACCCTTCCTCTCAGCTTTTCTTTGGATTTTTTTAGAACTTTATTAAGATATCGACCATGCATAAGACCATGGGGATCGCGATTGCTGCCACATTGATGGTCGCATCTGTCGGAACGGGGGCTTTAGCCAACGCCTTCGATAAAGATGTCACGATCGTCGTTGACGGTGTGAGCACTCACACCCAAAGTTTCGGCACGACTGTTGCAGATGTCCTGGCTGCACGAAATATCACCGTCAATGAACGCGATCAGATCATCCCTCTTCCCGATGAGCCGATTGCCGATGGGGAAAGAATCGTTGTCAATTACGCTCGCCCCGTCACCGTCACGATCGACGGAATCCCAATGACGCAGTGGACGACCGCCGCTACCGTCTCAGACGCTATGCGAGTTTTCGGTCTGAACGATCCCAATACCAGACTTTCCATCGACCCTTCCACCTCCATCCCTAAAGAGGGAATATCTTTTGAAGCCAACCGTCCACAAAGAGTCATTCTTACCGTAGACGGACGCAGGAAAGTGCTGACCTCAGCGGCAAAAACCATCCGCGAATTCCTTAGCGATCAACACATCACTATCGGCAAGGATGATCGCGTCACTCCTGGTCCTGATGAGAAGATCTCAGCCGATCTTGAGATCGTGGTCAACCGCGTCATGATTGAGCAGATCGAGGTAGACGAAGAGATCGAACCCGCCACGATCACCACAGAAGATTCTTCCAAAGATGCTGGCAGCGAAGAGGTCACTCAAGAGGGAAAGAAGGGGACGAAAAAAGTCACCTACCGCGTGGTACATGTTGACGGCAACGAGGAGAGTCGAGAAAAGCTCGATGAGAAGATCATCACCCCCGCTATCGATAGGCATGTGACGAAGGGGACGAAGAGAGCTAATGCACCCGCCGTTGCTGACGGCAGCGTATGGGATCAGATCGCTCAATGCGAATCGGGCGGGAATTGGTCGATCAATACCGGCAATGGATTCTATGGCGGCTTACAGTTCAATCCGGGTACCTGGCAAGCATATGGGGGCGGCGCCTACGCACCTACCGCCGATCAAGCGAGCCGAGAACAGCAAATCGCCATTGCTGAGAAGGTACAGGCAGCTCAAGGATGGGGAGCGTGGCCAGCGTGCACCGCTCGTCTGGGGTTGCGCTAAAAGGTGAGAGTCCCCATAGCCTAATCCTGCAGGGAAAGGATCACCTATCGATGAGTTATTACCCCTGATCGTGAAAACCGCGATACATCCATCTAGCAACCGGACGTGATGTCAGCATCGAGGTCCAGATTTGGCCGATTGCTGGGGGCAATAACTGGACTCTATTGCCCCATAGACGATATGGTCCAACTGGATATTCGGGTTCGACGATCCTAAAACGCACTGCCCCAGCCCGATTGTCTTTGCGAGAGGCGCATACATCGCGTTCCTCACCTGCATAGCGAACTTTCAGCCAGCAATGTCCTTCGAGTAGATGTGGGGATTGTGGACGCACGATATCGAAATCGACTTTGTCAGAGCGCACTACGGTGACCTCAAATCCCAAACGAGTCAAGATCTCGGCGAGAGCCATATTGTACTGTTCGGAATATCCCCGTGAATGCTGAAAAGCCCGACGTGGACTCTCCCATAGATGCCAGGTGGAATAGCGAGTGAATTTCTCATTGACCAAGGCCGTGGCATGGTCTACCAGCTCCCAGCCATCACACTGACAGGTACGACAGTGTTCCACCGCTTCATCGACAGTGCGCACATCATAGGGAAGATTCAAGGCTGGAAGTGGAGCGCGACGGATGAGAGGGAGTACTACAGCACCTAAACTTCCTGCCGCCAAAGCTGCTAAACGAATCTTTCGTCTAAGAGGTGAAACCATCATCGTCCTTCCTCGTGAACCGTCATCATCTGCTGTGCGCAATGTTCCCAACTGAATGTCTCCGCCCGTCTGCGGGCATTAATCCGCACCTGAGATCCCAAGCGATCGATCATTCTACGACATGCCGCCGCAATTGAATGAGGGTCGGGACTCCCCCACTCTCCACAGGAACTATCGACCAATTCATAGGCTCCTCCACGGTCACTGGTGATAACTGGAGTTCCTGAAGCAAGAGCTTCCAAGACCGCCAAACCGAAAGTTTCCCGTGGAGAAACGCTCAGAGAAAGATCGTGATCTCGATAATAGGATGCGAGCAGGTCACGATCGGAAATATGACCATGGAAGGTAATGGGAG
>JAEZYG010000064.1 GCA_023419175.1 Actinomycetes bacterium | reverse complement strand
ACTATCTGTTCTACCGTCCGTGGCATATCGCCTCTATCGAAGCTCATCTATCGATTGGTGAAGCTGTTCTCAATTCACGCGCCGATTTCCAATCCCGCTATGTGTGCACCGAGGTTGTTGGGCGAGCCAAATTCGATCTGGAAGCGGATATCACCCTCGAAGGCATGGGTGGACATCACTATTACGGTTGGGCAATTCCAGCTGAGAAAGCGCGCGAGTTGAACGCTGTACCGATCGGGTTGCTCATGCGTTCGCGATTGATCCGTCCGGTGGCTCAAGGTGAGATCATCACCTATGACGATATTGAGGTCGATGAATCGCGTCCGCTGGTTGCCATGCGCCGTCTCCAAGATGCCCTGGTAGCTCAAGGAATTATCGGTCAGTGATAGTGATAGGTGGCGGCTGATCCCAGTCGCCACCTATCGCGGTGAAGGGAGAGATCATGCCGGCAAGACGTGAAGAGCAACTCCTGATCGATGCTGCGCGCATGTACTATCTCGAAGGTCTCGATCAGAAAGTGGTAGGGGATCGTTTGGGATTATCCCGGTCATCCGTATCGCGAGTTTTGACCGCAGCGAGACGGGCGGGAATCGTCCAAGTGCGTATCAAAGGGGTCGATCAAGTAACCCGTTGTCCGTGGTTAGAAGATGAGATCGCTAAACGTTTCTCCCTCTCCGATATCTATGTTGCCAATACCCATAACCGTTTCTCTGAGATGGAGGCAGTAGCTGAAATCGGCGCTCAGATTTTTGCAGATCGAGCTCCCCATGTGCAACAGATTGGTTTTAGTTGGGGGCGAACTATCGGCGCTCTCATCGAGGCGATTGATGATGTGAAATTGCATAGAGATATCGTCTTTGCTCCGCTGGTAGGTGGAATGCCGACAGTGGATGGGGGGTTATCGGGCAATAGCTATATTCAAAGGGTTGCGGGTCAATTCGGCGCTCGAGCGATTCGTTTCGATGCTCCTGCCATCGTCGAATCTGAAGCCACGTGGAAAGCTTTGATTCATGAGTCGAGTGTGACCACGACTATTGAAAAACTGAGTGAAACTCAGTTGGCTTTTGTTGGCATCGGCTCCTACGGGGTTCAAACCTCAGCCAAACTCGTTGAGGCTATGCATTTTTCCCCTTCAGAACGACAGATGATCGCCCAGATGAACCCTGTAGGTGATATGTGTAGCGTCTTCTATGACCGTGATGGGCAGATATGCGGGCCTCCTCTGAGTAGGAGGGTGATCGGTATCGGTTTAGAACGTCTTGCCGCCATCGATACGGTCATAGGCCTAGCCGCTGGAGCCGATAAAGTTCACGGTCTAATCGGAGCGCTGAAAACGGGGTGCCTCACCGTTTTGGTCATCGATGACATTTTGGCTCAAGCCCTTTTAGATGAAGGAGGAAAACATGAATAGCCATGCGCGACGTCTAAGATCTCCTTTCCTAATCGTCAATCCGAAAGCCTATTTAGGTGGTCAAAAAACTCTGGAATTGGCTCGATTAGCAGACGAGTTGTCGCATCAATTCGATATCGACGTCATCTTCACCGCCCAGCATGTCGATTTGAGGTTGGTCGCTGAGAATACGACATCGTTGATCGTCACAGCTCAACATCTCGATCCCATCCTCCCTGGACGTGGTATGGGACATATCTGTCCAGAGAATCTAGTGGAGGCCGGCGTTCACGCGGTGGTATTGAATCATGCTGAACATCCATGCGATATGGCTGGGCTCGACGCCTCGATTAAGAGAGCCCGTGAGGTTGGATTGGCCGTCATCGTCTGCGCTGATAGCGATGAACAGTGTCGCGCGATTGCCACATTGAAACCAGATGTCATGATCTGTGAGCCAACAGCCAATATCGGTACCGGTCAGATGGACGCGGGGGATTACGTGTCCAGGACGACTCGTATCGTCAAAGAAGTGGACGAATCGATTCTCGTCATTCAAGCGGCTGGTGTATCCACAGGAGACGATGTGGAGGCTGTGATAGCAATGGGCGCTGATGGATCTGGGGGGACGAGCGGTATCGTCAAACATTCCGATTGGAAAGGGATTTTGACTGAGATGTTCACCGCTCTTGTCCGCGCAAAAAACTCTTAGGCGCCCAAAATCGTTGTTAAGGCGATCTCTCCTTATTCCCGGTTAGGTGGATTGTTTTTCCACCTAGCCGGGTTTTGTCCATCTGCATATGCGACATTGCTGGATTGACGATAGCTAGCGTCTTGAGGGCTTTGTGACTTCGTTTCGGGATCTAAGAAAGACGGTTTTATCGTCCATTGCTCAACTATGCGATATGGCGATGAGCCATAATGGAGACAGTTCTAGGCTCGAGGAGGAGATAGATGGGCAAGATATCGGCCGCTATCGTCTCCCATGCGCGCGCCATCATCGTGCTGGTGATCTTTCTCACCGCTCTTGCTTCATGGGCGGCAACAAAGGTGACGGTCAATTACGACATGACCAGCTATGTCCCGGCCCATGCTCCCTCAACGATCGCATTGGAGATCATGGAGGATGAATTCGATTCTTCCATGCCTAATGCTCGCGTCTATGTTCCCCATGTGGACATGGTAAAAGCCCTTGAAATTAAGGAAAAGATTGCAGGTATATCGGGTGTCACATCGGTGATCTGGCTCGATGATGTGAGCGATATCCATATTCCTTTACAGATGCAGCCTTCCGATCAGGTGGAGCGTTTCTATCGAGATGGGACAGCTCTTTACCAGGTGAGTGCTGATCTGGATCGCTCCGTCCAGATCGTTGACGATCTGCGGGCTATCGCCACAGATGAAGGTGCGGTTGAAGGTCAGTTGGTGGATTTGGCGATGGCTCGCCACTCAACCTCTTCAGAGATCGCCACGATCATGGCGATCATGATTCCACTAGGGTTGATCCTCCTCTGCCTTTCAACGCGAAGCTGGCTTGAACCCATCATTTTATTGGCGACAATCAGCGTTGCGATAGCGGTCAATATGGGAACCAATGCCTTGGCTTCGTCCGTATCCTTCATCACTCAAGCGGTGGTTGCTGTTTTGCAGTTAGCGGTCTCCATGGACTACGGCATCTTCTTACTTCACGCTCGAGATCGCCGTATCGCCGAGGGGAAAGGTGAGATTGAGGCGATCCGTTTGGCGATTGTCGATGCTGCCTATGCGATCATCTCTTCGTCTATGACGACTGTGCTTGGCTTCTTGGCCTTGGTGGCGATGTCTTTTAGGCTCGGCCCCGATCTCGGTTTCGTTTTGGCTAAGGGCGTTGCGCTCAGTTTGGTGGCAGTGATCGTCGTCATGCCCGCTTTCTTAATCGTGGCTTCACCGCTCATCTATCGCACCAGCCATCGTCAGCTCTTGCCTCGCTTCGTCCCAATTGCACATTTCGTATCCCGTTGGATGCGTCTGCTCATCGTGATCGCAATACTGTTACCTATCTGTTGGCTCGCCCAAGGGCATAATCATTTCCTCTATGGCAATAGCTCCTATCCTGAGCAGAGTCGAGCTGCGCGCGATCGCGATCTCATCGAGCAACATTTTGGACGTGAAGTCCAGCTAGCTCTTCTTATCCCGAGAGGTGAATCGGGACGCGGTGCGCAGTTAGAAAGCGCATTGGGTAGTCTCGATCAGATCCGCTCTATCACATCGGTGCGGACGATGATCGGCGCGGATATTCCCCAGCAGATCGTTGAAAACCAGGCGCATTCACTGTTATCGGATCGCTATGAACGCATCATCATGATCGCCGATTGCGATAAGGAAGGCGAGGAGAGTTTCGCCTTGGTCGATCGGATCCGCTCCCTTGCTGAGAGTTACTATCCGTCTGAGGCTCATCTTGTGGGAGAACCCGCTGTCAATTTGGATATGAAGACCACGATTACCAAGGACAACCGTATCGTCACTGTCTTGGCGATCATATCGATTAGCCTTGTCCTCATTCTCACCTTCCGATCGATCGTCATTCCGATCATTTTAATCCTCACCATTGAAGGGTCGATTTGGATCAATCTCGCCGTCCCCTATTTCGCAGGCGAGCATATGGCATATATCGGCTACCTAATAGTGAGCACTGTTCAGTTAGGGGCGACAGTGGACTACGCCATTTTGTTCACCCAACATTATCTTGATCATCGACAACGGTTATCCGTGCGCGAATCTGTTTTCAATACCATTGTCGATACATTCAGAACTCTTTTGATTCCAGCGCTGATTCTCACCCTCGCCGGAGTGGTCTTGGCGATGATTTCGTCGATGGAAATCATCTCTCAGTTGGGCGCTGTTCTCGGCAGGGGAGCTGCTTTGTCCTTCATCATGGTCAACCTCTTCTTGCCCGCCATCTTGTGTTGGTGTGACCCCATCATCTCTTCGCGATATAGACGCAGACGAGACCTCATCGATTCCGACCGACAGGAGATGCGATGAAATACCTACTATCTATCCTTTTATCCTGCTGTCTCATGGCGCTCTGTCCTCTGGCATGGGCGAATGCTCAAGGATATGAATCTAAAGATGAAGTGGTCTATGCCCGATTGAAGGCGTCGGGGCAGGTCGACAAAGCCTATGTGGTCAATTCTTTGAAGTCGGTGAATGGCCGAGCTATCGATTACGGTCGCTATGACGATGTGGTCAATCTCACCGATAGTTCGCATCTGAAGCATGACGGCGATAAAGTCACCATCGACTATCGCGGAGATCTGTCCTATCAAGGTACGTTGGTCGATCCTCATCTTCCCTGGACGGTCGCTGTGAGCTATGAGAAAGATGGACGCCTGATCTATCCAGATGAAAAAACTCGTCTGGATGGAAATATTCAAATATCAATCGATATCACCAAGAATCCAGCGGAAAAACGCGAATTTTTCGACCACTATGCCCTCCAAATCTCTGTCGATCTTCCGCGCACTCACTACAGGAAGATCGACGCCGATATGGCGACATTGGCTATTGCTGGGGAGAAAACCTCGGTGACATTCACCCAGATGAAAGGGATGGAAGGACATTATCGTCTCAATGCTTCGGCAAGCGATGCTTCTTTGCCGCAGATACGGATCGTCGCCTTACCCTATCGGGCGGTGATGGACATCCCCGATATGGATTCCTATCTGGACGATATGTCCCAGCTGAGCACGGCGATTTCAGCAGTAGCTGATGCATCAGATCGTCTCGCTCAAGGAAGTTCAACTCTCGCCTCTAAGAGTGACGATATCGACCGATCAGGTGAGGATTTGCAGAATGCTCAGCAGGGATTGACCCAGGCAATCAATCAACTGAATGGAGCTCAGCAGCGTTTCGATGAGGGAATGGGACGCTATATCGTGGGTTATCGCTCCTTCGATGCTTCTCTTGAAGATTATCTGGATGGGGTCGATCAATTCTCCCGTGGAGGAGCTCGTCTAGCGGATGCGGGACATCAGCTTTCTTCAGGAATCGCCTCCTATACCTCAGCTGTGGAGAAATATCTCGATGTGGTCGATCGCAGTGCTGAAGGGACAGCTCAGATCGCTCAAGCGCTGGGAGATATCGAAAACGGTGTGAAAGCTGTGAGATCGCAAACGGAAGACTCCAAGAAAGGTCTGCTCGCATCGTCGTCTACTATTCGTCAAAGTCTTAACGGTCTTGCCTCTTCACAACCTGGTCGTGAACAGTTAGCTCAGATCGGACAGGCGAGCCGAGACCTTGCCGAACAATTGCGCCAGTCGCTGTCTGCTTTCGACATCGATACCAGCCGTCAGATAGTGAACGAGGCGATGGATCTATATGGTGATTCTTCCCAGCGGCTCAACGCGGCAGCGTCTCGTCTGGGGCAGGGGAAGGATCTGGCGCGAGAATATGGTCTCGATCCCGATGATCCAGGGGTAGAAAAATTGCTTGGCGATTACGCCCAGATAGCAGATGATCTGATCGCTATAGCCGAGGGTGATCGGCAGATGAAAGATCGTCTCGCTCAGGTGTCATCAACCTTGGATACCCTCAAGACGGTAAGCGATGCAGCCTCACATCTTGAAAGCGATCTAGACGCGCTTGCTACCTTGATCGATTCCCATCGAGATGTCGCTAAAACTCTGAATGAGGTGGCGCGTTCCTACGCTGATTTTGATGATGCCTTATATATGTACGTCAAGACGGTAGATGGTATTCATCAACAGATCCTCAATCAGGAAGGGCGTCCCTCTCTAGCTCAGGCGAGTTCCCAACTTGCCGCCTCTTTGGGATATCTCAAAACTCAATCGGGTCAGCTGAGGGATGGGTCGCAGACGGTGCGTTCATCAGCGACATCCTTATCTGAAACTCTCGATATGGTGGCGGGCTCGTCATCTGAGCTAGCTCACAATGGTGAGCGAATTGCACAGGCAAGCGATCAACTCGGACGCTCTCTAACGGATCTGGAAAAAAGGTCAGGGGAAATTCATCAGGGAACAGGTCAGATCTTCCAAGGCTCTGAGCAGCTCACGGACGGATTTGGTCGCTATCGCGATGGCATCGCTCAGATGAATCGCGGTTCACGAGATCTGTCAAAGGCGACCGGGCAGTTGAGGGATGGGACAGGGGAGCTGAAATCGTCCACAAGTGAATTACCTCAGCTTAAAGACAAGATCTCCGCTCTCTACGATCCGGTGAAGGACGGACAGTTCAGCCCTCCTTCGTTTACAGATGCGAATAATACCTCTGTCGGAATCGTCCAATTCATCTATATCTTTGAACCTCCTAGCGAGAACGCGAAGGAAATGAAGGAGGAAAAACCCGCCTCGAAATCGTTGTGGCAGCGTTTCTTAGATCTCTTCCGCCGTTGAGAAAGTTTCATAGTTGCCTTCTTAGGGGTGATGCTCTCCATAGGTGAGCGTCTACGATGGAGATATGACCTATGAGCTGATCTTGCTCCGCCATGGCGAGAGCGAATGGAATTCTAAGAATCTGTTCACCGGCTGGGTGGATGTTGACCTCAACGAGAAGGGCGTGGGAGAGGCGCAACGCGGCGGCCAATTGCTTGCCGAGCAGAATCTATTGCCCGATGTCGTTCATACCTCTTTGTTGCGTCGCGCTATCCACACCGCCTATTTGGCGTTGGATGGATGCGATCGCCACTGGATTCCAGTGAAGCGTTCCTGGCGTTTGAATGAGCGTCACTATGGGAAACTGCAGGGCTTGAATAAGGCAGAGATCCGCGATCAATTCGGCGAAGAACAATTCATGCAGTGGCGTCGTTCCTATGACGTTCCGCCGCCAGCTATCGATAAGGATAACGAATTCTCTCAGTGGGCCGAGGACCGCTATGCGGTTTTGCCTGAGGACGCTCGTCCGCTCACCGAATGTTTGAAAGACGTTGTCGCTCGTATGTTGCCCTATTGGTATGACCAGATCGTTCCCGATCTGCGTGATGGGAAACGCGTATTGATCGCCGCTCACGGCAATTCATTGCGCGCTTTGGTTAAACATCTCGACCAGATCAGCGATAGCGATATCGCCGCGTTGAATATTCCGACAGGTATCCCGCTTCTCTATGAATTGGACGAGAATTTCCGTCCGATCACTCCCGGTGGGCGCTATCTCGATCCGGAAGCTGCTGAAGCTGGACAGAAAGCTGTCGCGGCTCAAGGCAAGAAGTGATCGTCATCGAGATCTAGAAGTGTACAGGGGTGTCGTCTGCGGGCGATACCCCTCAATTTTTATAGAGCGATCAATCATTGGCAGACCTTATCTTGGTGAGGAAAGTAATGAATTCTTTGCCCAATACCCTTCCGGTGAGTTGGACATTCGTCTCCCCATGCCCTACTCCCAACTCCGTCTTATCCCTCTTGATTCCTGGAGAGGTGGCGGTGGCCTCCTTTTCGACTCTGCGTGATAGCGCGACTTTCACCGACCGCCGTTTGATCGTTGCAGATGTTCAGGGAATGAGTGGACGAAAAATTGAGGTCTATTCTTTGCCCTATTCCTCGATCGTCATGTGGTCATCTGAGAATGCGGGTTTAGTTGATGTCAACGGTGAGATTGAACTGTGGACGAAAATCGGTCGCCTCAAGGTAAAAATCGGTCGGAATATCGATATCCGTCAATTGGATGCCTTGATCGCCCGTTGCGTTCTAGGAATGTAGCCCAGTCAGAGACGGAAAAGATCCGCTGATGAGCTAGAATTGACTTGCGGGGTCGAGGGTCAGACCCCTCAAACGTCCAGGGAAGGCTGCCATTATGCCATTTTCCGCCGGTGATTCGGTGGTGCACCCTCATCATGGTGCAGCGATCGTTGAAGATATTGAAAAACGCACCATTAAAGGGGTTGAGCATACCTATCTCGTCTTGCGTATTCTCGCTCAAGATAGCCTGATCGTGCGCGTTCCCGCCTCAAAGATCGAGACGGTCGGCGTGCGCGATGTCATGGGAGATGAAGGCTTAGCCCAACTGAAGGAAGTCCTCCAAAAGGTTGATGTGGAAGAGCCGTCCAACTGGTCGCGGCGTTTCAAGGCGAATTCTGAGAAGTTGAATTCAGGCGATGTCTATAAAGTCGCCGAGGTCGTGCGCGATCTTACCCGTCGTTCTGGCGATAAGGGCTTGAGCGCAGGGGAGAAGGGGCTTTTGAGTCAGGGGCGTCAAATCATCGTCTCTGAGCTGGCATTGGCGAAGGAAGTGGACGAGGACGAGGCTCAGATTCAACTCGATAAGATTCTCGGTCTGTGGAAGGACGAAGATTAAGCGGTGTCTGCTATGCGGACAGGAATCGGCATTGATGTTCATCAATTTGCCGACGGTGTGCCCATGTGGGTTGCCGGTATTCACTTTCCTGAAGAGAGCAGCGGTTTAGCTGGTCATTCTGATGGCGACGTTGTCTCTCATGCCATTTGCGATGCTCTTCTCAGTGCTGCTGGACTCGGTGATTTGGGAAGCAATTACGGTACCTCCGATCCGCGTTGGGCGGGAGCAAGTGGCGTGGCTTTTCTCCGCGAGACTCAGCGTCGTCTCCATGAGGCTGGGTGGCAGATCATCAATGTGGCTGTGCAGATGATCGGGCAGCGTCCGCGTCTCCTCTCTCGACGAGAGGAAGCTCAGGTGATTCTCTGCGAAGCTCTTGGGGGATCTCCCGTGTCTGTGAGCGCGACGACGACAGACCATATGGGTTTCACCGGACGAGGTGAAGGGCTGGCTGCGATCGCCACCGTCTTGATCGAGAAGATATCCGATCGGTGAATCATCTGGCGAGGTCTGTCCATCAGATCTTCCTCACAGGGAGGATCTTCTCTTGGATGACTCGTTTCTGCGATAGGAAAAGGCGATCTTCGTTCTATCGCCCATGACGCTGAGGAGTTTGCCAGGTGGGGGTATGGATCTTCCCATACCCCCTGTTTATTTATAGTTCCAAGCCAGGATAGAGCGGATGGGCGCCTACCAATTCGCGGGCGGCATCTCTCGTAGCAGCCGCGATATCGGCATCGAGATGGTATTTCGCCTGGGAATATGTGCCCTGAGACGTCACGGTGGGGGAGGTCTTTTCCAACGTCGAGACGATCAACTCGGCAACGCGATCCATATCGTCTGGAATGAATCCACGCGTGGTTAAGGCGGGAGTTCCCAGACGGATACCTGAGGTGTACCAAGCTCCATTGGGATCGCAGGGGACAGAATTGCGATTCGTCACGATTCCCGATTCGAGTAGAGCCGCTTCCGCCTGACGTCCACTCAGCCCGAAAGAGCGCGTAACGTCCAAGAGGACGAGGTGATTATCCGTACCGCCCGAAACCAATGTGGCTCCGCGTGAAAGCAAGCCGTTTGCTAATGCCTGGGCATTTTCGACAACGCGATGGGCATAGTCGGCGAAATCCTCGGTGCGAGCCTCAGCCAAAGCGATAGCTTTAGCCGCCATGACATGAGGCAGAGGGCCGCCCAATACCATCGGACAACCGCGATCGACTGCATCTGCAAATTCCTTGGTCGCCAAGACCATTCCGCCACGTGGACCTCTTAAAGATTTATGTGTGGTGGTGGTGACCACGTCTGCATAGGGAATCGGATTCTCTTCGCCGCTGAGGACTTTCCCGGCTACTAAACCGGCGAAATGAGCCATATCGACCATCAGAACAGCGCCCACCTCATCTGCGATCTCGCGCATGAGGGCGAAATTGACCCGTCGCGGATAGGCAGAATAACCGGCGACAAGAATGAGAGGTTTGAATTCGCGTACCGCCTGACGAACCTTGTCATAATCCAATAGTCCACTGACAGGATCGGTGCCGTAGGATCGCTGATCGAACATTTTGCCCGAAATATTGTGACGGAATCCGTGAGTGAGATGTCCGCCGGCGTCTAAACTCATTCCCATCAGGCGTTGATTGCCTAGATCTGAACGCAATTTTGCCCAGGCGGCATCATCTAAATCGTTGACGGTGCGAACCTCAGCATCGTTTAGTGAAGGCATCTCAATACGTTGAGAGAGGATCGCCCAATAGGCGACGAGATTGGCGTCAATACCTGAATGGGGTTGGACATAGGCGTATTCTGCGCCGAAAAGTTCACGCGCATGTTCGGCTGCGATCTGCTCGATTTCGTCCACATTCTTGCATCCAGCATAGAAACGATGACCTGCCGTTCCCTCGGCGTATTTATCCGATAACCAGTTACCCATGGCGAGAAGAGTCGGCAAAGAGGCGTAATTTTCAGAGGCGATCAGCTTCAAAGAGTGGCGTTGATCGTCCAATTCTTGAGCGATAGCAGCCGATATACGCGGTTCAATAGAAGCGATCGCAGAAAGGATCGTCTGATAGGCCGAGCTGATAGAGCCATCTGTTTCTCTCATAGAGATCCTCCTGACGGTGCGAGTGGTGTTCTTAGTCTATCGTCTCGCCATGACGTTGCCTCCTATCCCCAGGAGAATGGAGATAGGGATCGGTAAGGTCAGGTGGTAATCATTGTGGACGACAGCGGGAAATCTCATAGCAGGCGATAGCCGCCGCCACAGATGCGTTGAGACTTTCCACATCGGAAGAGATGGGGATCGTCGCTAAAAGATCGCAACGCTCCCGTGTCAGTCGTGATAGCCCATTGCCTTCCGATCCGACAACGATCATGACAGGACCATCCACTCCTGGAATGGCAGAGATATCCGTCTGCCCTTCCGCCGCCAAGCCGACAACGGTGAATCCGGCTTTGGCTGCATCGCTGATCGTCCGATTGAGGTTGACAGTACGTCCGACACGGATGCGGGCGAGGGCTCCCGCCGAAGATTTCCACGCTACCGCGCTCACCGAAGCGGAACGGCGCTCAGGAATGATGAGTCCGTGAGCTCCAAAGGCGGCGGCAGATCGGGCGATAGCTCCTAGATTGTGCGGATCGGTGATCTGGTCAAGAGCGATCAACAATCCTGGTTGGTCGCTGTGAAGGGCGTCAGCGATCAAATCGTCTGCGTGAGCGTAGTCGTAGCTGGGCAGTTGAAGGGCGATACCTTGGTGGACAGCTCCTCCAGTGAGACGGTCGAGCTCTAGACGGGTGGTTTGAAGTAAAGAGATGGAATGATCAGCTGCATAGGTGAAGATATCGCGCAGACGGTTGTCGCGTTCACTTCCTTGGACGACATAAATCGCTTTGATGGGAAGACGGGCATGAAGAGCTTCCAAGACCGGGTTGCGTCCGACGACCCAATCGGCTCCAGCTCCTCTTCCCACAGAGGTGGCGCGTTGAGATTTTGATGTTTGACGAGGGGTTTTATTATCGCGATACGCCTTATGCCAGACGCGATCCTCCGCTTTAGGAGTCGGACCTTTGCCGGCTAGACCGCGACGTCTCTTGCCGCCAGAACCTACTGTGCGTGCCATCATTTCCCTATCTCGTCGTTATTTATAAAGACCAGCGAGCGCCGTCGGGTGTATCGGCAATGGTGATACCAGCCTCCCCTAGCGCATCGCGAATTCTATCGGCAGTATCCCAATCCTTATCTTTTCTCGCCTGGGCTCGCTGAGCCAAGACGAGTTCCATCAGGATGTCGACAGTCGGTTTCAGATCTCGTCCGCTGGTAGCGTCGCCAGTCCACTCATCGGCATAAGGGTCAAGGCCGAAGATGTGTAGCATGGCGCGTACCTGGCGAACCGACTTCTCCCAGGCATTGAGATCGTGAGCCTCGGCTGCTTTATTGCCCGCCTTGATCGCATCAAAGATGACCGCCATCGCTGCAGGTGTCCCCAGGTCGTGATTCATCGCCTCGACGAAGGGTGCGGGCAGATCGTCAAAGTTGAAATCTATCGGACAATTCACCTCTGCTCGGTTAAGGAAGGTGTCGATCCTTTCCAATTGAGCGGCTGCTTCATCTAAAGAGTCGCAGGAATATTCAATCGTCGATCGATAATGTGGGACGGCAAGATACATGCGCACAGCACGAGCTGGATATCGCTGGGTCAAATCGGTGACCACCGTGCCATTACCTAAAGATTTACTCATCTTCTCGCCAGCCATCGTCACGAAGGCGTTATGCATCCAATAGCGGGCGAAGGGATGTCCAGCGGCTTGAGCTTGAGCCAATTCGTTTTCGTGGTGGGGGAAGCGCAGATCGATACCGCCTCCGTGAATATCGAATTCGCTTCCAAGATATTTTGTCGCCATCGCGGAACATTCCAGATGCCATCCCGGACGACCCGCTCCCCAGGGACTATTCCATGAGGCTGTGGACGGTTCGTCCGCCTTTGCTCCTTTCCACAAGGCGAAGTCGCGCGGGTCTTTCTTACCGCGAGGATCTGCATCTGCAGCGGCGACCATCTCGTCTATGCGCTGATTGGAAAGCGAACCGTAGGAAGGCCACGATCGGACATCAAAATAGATATCCCCTGATCCGTCTGTGGCGACATAGGCGTGTCCACGCTCGATCAAGGTGGTGATCATCTGCCACATTTCGGGGATATGTCCGGTAGCTCTCGGCTCATAGGTGGGTGGTTTGCAGCCGAGCGATGTATAGGCGCGATGTAATTCCAGCTCGACGCTATAGGCAAGCTCATACCATGCCATTTTCTGAGAGGCTGATTTCGCCAAGATCTTGTCGTCAATATCGGTGATATTGGCCACAACCGTCACCTGATTGCCGCAGGCTTCCAGCCATCGTCTGAGCACGTCAAAGACGACTTCTTTACGGATATGTCCAAGATGAGGCGCCGATTGAACCGTCATTCCGCAGTGATAGATACTCACCTGTCCGGGATTGACGGGGACGAAATCGATAATCGCGGCGCGACGTTGGTCGTAGAGCTGGAAAGTCACGCCGTCAATTCTAGATGAAGCATATGGATCCTCACGCGTTATTCGTGCGCTTCGAAGCATTGCGCCACGAAGCGATGAAGACGACTGCGATCAATCCGATCGCCACCCAATTCGCCACTTTTCCGTAATAGCGCAGCACTTCAACGGCTGGTTCTCCCAGCGTATAGCCGAAATAGAAATATCCGATCAGCCATAGAAGAGAGGCGATGAAGTCGAGAGCCATGAATTTCTTCCAGCTCATCTGTTGAGCTCCGCATAGGACGAATACGACTGGCATGATCGGCAAAGGAATGGGAATATAAGCGATAAAAATTCCTAGCCATCCGAGTTTTTGTGCCCAGCGTTCAGCTTTGGCATAGGTGCGTGCTGAGCGTTTCGACTGTCCTGCCCAAACGTCGATCATGCCGCGCCCCCACAGCTTTCCTGCCCACCAATAGACCCAGTCGAATTTGATCGACATGAAATTGCCAAGGAGTAAAGGCCAGATGACAGGCACGTCCATGCCCACCTTGACTAAAGATCCCAAGCCGGTGGTGCCTGTCCGCGATCCCATGAGGGCGACCAGCCAGGGGAGGCGTTCAGGTGAGCCGAGAAGCCATGCTTTGAGAGGCAACATGCATAAAGAAAAGATGCCGACGAAAGCGATGGTTGCCATTGCAGCAATATCCGTCTTGGAGGGACGATGTTTCCACGGCATCGCCGGGTCATCCCACCATTCCTTCGTCTGATCGGGTGAGGAATCGTGGAGGTTGTGATCGCTCTCATTCGTCTTATCTGATGTGGACGACGAGGCGATCGCTTCGTCCGGCTCTTTATCGAAGGTCACGCTGGCAGTTTAATCGCTGAGGAAAAAATACTATGCGATCTGCGGATAGGGTCGTCATATTCGCTGCGGCTTAGCTTCTATACGATGATCGGTGCGGTTGTGGTGAAATAAAGTTCACGAGATTATTTTTTTGTCCAAAACTCCATCTAGCGAGATCGTGGATCTGTATTTACTGGCATAGTGTCAGTGGGAACAATCTCTCCCACTACTTTCTACAACGGATCGTTGGGCACGTACCTGCCCATGGAAAGGATGATGGCATATGGCCACAGTCAGTTATCGCGGTGCTACCCGTATCTATCCCGGAGCCGATCACCCGGCAGTCAACCGTCTCGATTTAGAAATAGCCGATGGGGAATTCATGGTTCTTGTCGGTCCGTCTGGATGCGGGAAATCGACCTCATTGCGTATGTTGGCAGGTTTGGAAGATGTCAATGAGGGATCGGTGTGGATCGGGGATCGCGATGTGACCGATCTGCCGCCGAAGGATCGCGATATTGCGATGGTCTTTCAAAATTACGCTCTCTACCCTCATATGACAGTCGCTGACAACATGGGTTTCGCTTTGAAAATGCAAGGTGTGGCGAAGGATGAGAGAGATCGTCGTGTTCGAGAGGCGGCTGAGCTGCTCGGTTTACAAGATCTTCTCGCGCGCAAGCCGAAGAATCTCTCAGGTGGACAACGTCAACGCGTGGCGATGGGGCGAGCCATCGTGCGCAATCCGCAAGTCTTTTTGATGGACGAACCCCTATCGAATCTGGACGCGAAATTGCGCGTTCAGACCCGTACTCAGATCTCGGCTTTGCAGACTCGTCTAGGGGTTACCACTGTCTACGTCACCCACGATCAGGTAGAAGCGATGACGATGGGCGATCGCGTAGCGGTCATGAAGGATGGGCTTTTACAGCAGGTTGATTCTCCCCTCAGCCTTTACGACAAGCCGGCGAATCTTTTCGTCGCTGGTTTCATCGGATCTCCTGCTATGAATCTGATAGAGGGACATATCGTGGACGGGGGAGTGCGTATCGCCTCAACCCTTATTCCTATCCCCCGCGAGATCGTGGCGAAGGCGAGTTCGGCTGAGGTTGTCTGCGGTGTGCGTCCAGAGAATTTTGTGATAGACGATAGCGGTATCGCCGTTCAGATCGCTGCTGTTGAACAGACGGGAGCCGATGCTTATCTATATGGCTCTGTCGAAACAGGGGATACTTGCTCCCCGCAGATCGTGGCGCGTATTCAAACGCGCACGCCACCTCAGCGAGGTGAGGTGGTTCACCTAGCGGTGGCAAGCGAGAATGTCCATATTTTTGATAAGGAGACAACGCTGCGTCTCTCCGCGTGAATCTGTGATCGGGCGGCGGGGTCATCCTGTACCGCCCGATCTGTTATCCCATGAAGGTGTGGACATACTGCATCGCTGAGATGGAGCTGGCAGACTTATCTCATGCCCCGTTTCCTATCGGCATCTCCCGATTCGCGTTTGTTGCCCCTGCCGTGGTCAACTCCTCTCGCCCAGTGGCCAGAGGATCATCTCGTCGCTTTACCCCGTGGTATTTCGCGTCACGTGGTGCGTTTCATCAAGGTGGGCGATGATGTCTATGCCGCGAAGGAAGTCAACGAGAAATTGGCGGTTCACGAATATCGTCTACTTCATGATTTGAAGCGGATCGGCACTCCTGCAGTGGAGGCGATGGGGGTGGTTTCTGGACGCATCGATAGCGAGGGTAATCCTCTCGATCCGATTCTGCTTACTAAACATTTGGAATTCGCTTTGCCCTATCGTTCCCTCTTTGCTCCAGGTGTGCGGGCGGAAACGGCAATGCGTCTTGTCGATGCGATGGTGGTTCTTCTCGCCCGTCTGCATCTGATCGGATTCATGTGGAAGGATGTTTCCCTATCCAATATTTTATTTAGACGCGATGCGGGTGAGTTTGCGGCCTATCTTGTCGATGCTGAGACGGGTGAATTGCATGACCGTTTGTCATCTGGGCAGAGAGAACACGATTTAACGATTGCGCGCGAGAATATTTTCGGCGATTTCTGTGATCTTCAAGAGGGCGGTTTGCTCGATGTCTCTCTCGATCCTCAGATGTTGATCGATACGATCGATATACGCTATCGCGAGCTGTGGCAGGAATTGACCGGTGTGGAGGTTTTCTCCGGTTCGGAAGCTCACCGTATTGAGGGGAGGGTTCGCCGTCTCAACGCTTTGGGATTTGATGTTGCCGAGCTGGACATTCAGACCTCTCCAGATGGTTCGACGATACGTATACAACCGAAGGTGGTCGATGCAGGTCATCATTCCAGGCGTCTGCTCAAATTGACAGGTTTGGACACAGAGGAGAATCAAGCGAGACGTCTGCTCAATGAATTGGATAGTTATATCGCTCAGACTGCTCAGCGTCATGTCGATGAAGCTGTCGTTGCCCATGCGTGGCTGACTCAGTGTTTTGAACCGGTCATTCACGCGATTCCTTCCCACCTGTTGAGCAAGAGGGATCCGGCTCAGCTTTTCCATGAGATCTTGGATTATCGCTGGTATCAATCTCAGCGTGAGCAGCGTGAAGTTCCTATGTTGGAAGCTACCGAGGGCTATATTCGCAATATTTTAAGCCGTCTTCCAGATGAGGAGAGGTCGTCTTTGCAGATTCATCCCGATGCGAGAAGACTGGTCAATCCTTACGACCCATCCATGGGATATGTGGACGAGACGGAAGTCGATCTTCCGGTGGTCGATCCTTGGGAAGAAGCGGCAGAAGATATCGATATCTCCACTGTGGATTTCTTGGATATCGCTGCGTTAAGACGTAAAGAAGAAGACAAGGCGTAGTTTGTAGAGCTTATATAAAACTGTGAGTTGATATCGACATCCTTTTCCATGCTCAACGAGAGGAAGATGATCGCTCATAGCGAATATAAAACTGTTTTGTGATACATAGTTGTTGCACAATCGTTCAATTGTCCTTCTTGCCTCTGAAATAATCGCATCTTTCCTTCTTAATTGTGGGAAGGTGTGGGTGTGAAATTACTCCTTTTATTTTTCTGTTTTTAGTGGATAAATAATCTTTTGACAAGCAGTTTTTCCCGGATTGGCAATATGCAACGGGGGGGGGGGTCAAAAATGCATATTTGAATTTGGTGAAAAAAGTTTTAGTCGGGAT
>JAEZYG010000041.1 GCA_023419175.1 Actinomycetes bacterium | reverse complement strand
AGGTATTCTCATCGTGATCTGGACATCGCTATGGCCTCCCCGGTGGATGGTAGGGGAGATGCAGATGACCTATGTCCATATCGGATTTCTATCGGTGAGCCTCCAAGGAATTCAGATCGCTGCCATCTATCTCATTCGTCTGATGGCCATGGTTTTCATCACCTGGTTTGCCTGCCAGCATGTTCGCAGCTATGACGTGGTGGAATGGGGGATCGCCTGGAAAATTCCCACACCGATCACCATCACAGCACTGGTCGCTTTCACGATGGTTCCCACCCTCTCGACACGATATCGGCAGATCGTTCACGCTCAGGCTTTGAGGGGGATCGACAGCCGTCCGCGTGGAGTGTTGTCCTCTTTACGCCAGGCGATTCCGATCATGATCCCGCTCATGGTTACCTCGCTAAGAAGCAGTCATGATGTGACCCTAGCTCTCCTCACTCGAGGATATGGAAGCAAGGGCATGACCTCACTCCACCCTCTACAGATGGGGAGAAAAGATTATTTCCTCATCGCGATGGCAATGATATATCTAGGGATTTTCCTCTATTTCGGAGGTGTTAAAGGCTATGGTCATCTGTGAGTAGATATCAGTGGATATCTGCCACGATTGTCCATGGACGATCGGGATGAACTAAGGAGTGAAGTGTCGTTTCATCTCTCGGCGAGCAGGCGATTAAAATCGCCGAGGATGGACCGGCGGAATGATGATAGTCAAGATCGCTGTGGCGCAGACTATAGCTAAGTCCAGCGCTCGATGCCATCTGCTCAATCTCATAGGCAATGCCGTGCGATCCAATCGGTAAAGCATCATGGACGATACCTGAATCGACAAGGACTTTGACCTCACCGATCTCCACCATTGATGGATGGGAAATATAGACCTCATCATCAGGGGCGCTGATAGGGCGACCGATGCAAATCACGATATCTCCGCTGTGGGCACGGGGGAGAGGTTGATCGTCTGCAAGAGATCCTATTGCGCTAATCCCAAGTCCTGTCGAGATAGTGGTCACATTGTCTTCTGTACTGCCCGTCACCTGATCGGCAGGAATTCCAGCTTGAGCCGCAACGCTGATGACCTGATCTATGATTTGGCGTCCGAGTGGATCGTATTCAACTGCAAGACAATTGCATACAGCGATCGGGTCGGCTTTAGCACAGAGTAATTCGATGAGTGGAACGCGTAAGGCAAAGGTCGCTACGGTGATCGGGTCGGCATATACCGTATCGCCAGATTTAGAACCGATTCCTCCGATGGAATCGCAGGCGATGACTAAACGTCCTTGAGGGCGGATAATGAGCAGGTCGCGGAAGCGTTGAGACATATCTCCAGCTTATAAGCGCACTATGCTTGTCGGCGTGAATGAGCGTAGGAATCTGCCTGGACCACTCGTCTTATCCTCACCCTCACATCCCAAAGCTGTGACAGTCGATACACCTGTCATCTTGGCGCCGATGGCGGGGGTGACCAATGCCGCTTTTCGAGCTCTTTGTCGAGAACAAGGAGCGGGAATGTATATCTGTGAGATGATTACCGCTCGCGGATTGGTGATGGGGGATCCGAAAACCGCCGATATGCTCACCTTTCCGCCAGAAGAGACCATTCGTAGCGTGCAGACCTACGGGGTGGATCCCGCCTCTGTAGAGGTGGCAATCGATATTTTGTGCGCCCATTTTGATGTCGATCATGTCGATCTCAACTTTGGATGTCCCGTCCCGAAAGTCACACGCCGGGGAGGAGGAGGCGTCCTTCCTTGGAAGTTGGAATTGGTCAGTGAGATCCTTCGTCGTGCTGTGAAAGCGGCAGATCGCTATGGGGTTCCTGTGACGTTAAAAACTAGGATCGGGATTGATGAGCGGCATACGACCTTTCTCGATATGGGACGTCTTGCTGAAGATAACGGTATCGCTGCAATCTGTCTCCATGCGAGAACGGTGGCAGAGTCCTATTCGGGTTCAGCCCATTGGGAGAAAATTACAGATCTGGTAGAGGCAGTCGATATCCCCGTCTTGGGCAACGGTGATATCTGGGAAGCTTCTGACGCTCTCGATATGGTCGCCCAGACTGGATGCGCCGGAGTCGAGATCGGGCGTGGCTGTTTAGGACGTCCGTGGCTTTTTAGGGATTTAGCGGCAGCTTTCAGCGGGCATGAAATCACCACCCTTCCAACTTTGGGAGAGATCTGTGCGCTGATGAAACGTCATGCACGTCTTTTAGCAGATGATTTCGGTGAGGTTCACGCAATGAAAGATCTGCGTAAACATACCGGATGGTATCTCAAAGGTTTCCCGATCGGAGGAACGATGAGAGCGGCATTGGCGATGATCACTAGCCTTGAACAGCTCGATCGTTTACTCGATCAGCTTGACCCCAATGAACCTTTCCCCGCATCGGTCTTGGGTAAACCTCGCGGACGTCAAGGCTCGCCACGATCAAAAGTAGCTATGCCTCACGGATGGCTTGATGATCGATGCGGAATCGATCTGGATCTTGCTGAGGCTGAGATGGATATTTCGGGTGGCTAAGTTATCCACATTCGCCTAGACCCGCAGATAAATAAGCGGCGATATGGCACTCTGGAGACATGACGGAACCGTTAACTCCTGGACTACGCGCTTCTCAGTGGGTATCGACATCGCCTGGTCATGAAAACGAAGGTTTCATCTGCGCTCATGCCAATAGCTTCACGTCAATCGACTTGAAATCTATCCGCACTCGGCGCGATAAGGAAAAAGCGGAAGAAGAGTCCCTCTGTAGCGGTGCAACGCGCGCTTTTGGAGCAGGAAAGCGTGAACGAGAAGAACAGCCCGATCCTTTGCGAACCTGTTTTGAACGAGACCGCGATCGAATCGTCCACTCAACTGCTTTCCGTCGTCTTGCAGGAAAAACACAAGTGGTGGTCTATCCCACCGATCATCAACGCACTCGTCTCACCCATGCAATTGAAGTCGCTCAAGTGGCGACCTCGATTGCCAAGGCAGTGGGCGCCAATGTCTCCTTGACCGATGCAATCGCCTTAGGTCACGACTGTGGACATGGTCCTGGAGGACATGCTAGTGAGGAGGCTTTCGATATCTTTTGTCCAGACGGATTCGACCATGGACCGTGGGGAGCGGACGTGGCATTGAGTTCTTTGAACCTATGCGAAGAAACCCTAGACGGAATCCGCAACCACTCATGGTCACGACCGGCTCCATCCACCATTGAAGGGGAAATCGTCTCCTGGGCGGATAGAATCGCCTATTGCGCTCACGATCTTGAAGACGCTATCCATGCCGGTATCGTCAAGCCTGACGATCTTCCCTCCATCGTCGTCGATCGTCTAGGAGTAGATCGCAGCGCCCAGCTATCCCGCTTAATCTATGCGGTAGTCAACGCTGTGAAGGAGACAGGGAAGGTCTCGATGGATCAATCCACCTACGAGGCTTTGGCCGCTCTAAGACATTTCAACTATGAGCACATCTATACCCGTGAGGAATCCTTAGCCCAATCTGTCGCTGTGATCTCGGTGCTGCGTGATCTGGTCAGTTTCTATCGAGAGAATCCATCTTTCTTGCCCGAAAACTACCGAGACGAGGAGGATCGTCTCATGTCAGCGATCACCTATGTCGCTGGCATGACAGACCGTTTCGCCTTCGAACAGGCAAGCGCTCTCTTGGGATGGGATAGCGAACGCTTACCCAAAGGAATTGGACGAGGGGCTTAAGGAAGATCGCTTAGAATGGAATCGTGGCCGGACGAATCAGCGAACGCGATATTGAACAGGTACGTCAGCGAGTGCGTATCGATGAGATCGTAGCGGAATACGTCCAGCTGAAACATGCCGGTTCTGGCTCTTATAAGGGACTATGCCCCTTTCATGATGAGAAAACTCCCAGCTTTCAAGTCACACCGTCACGGGGATTGTATTACTGCTTCGGATGTGGAGAGGGCGGAGATGCCATCCGCTTCTTGGAGAAGATAGAAAATCTCACCTTCGTCGAGGCTGTACAGAATCTTGCCGATAAAGTCGGTGTCGAACTCCATATCGAACAAGATGACACCACCGCTATCCCCTCTGGATTGCGCCAACAAATCCTAGCGGCGAATCAAGCTGCAGCACAGTTCTATGCCGAACAGATCACCACACCAGAAGCACTCATTTTCCGTCAATTCGTCGATGGACGCGGATTCGACCGACAAGCCGCCGAAGATTTTTTGATGGGCTATGCTCCCAAAGACGGCAAGTCTTTGGGCCAGCATCTACGCGGACGGGGATTTTCCTACGATGTATTGGTTGCGGCTGGTCTTATACGTCAAAATGGATGGGATTATTTCCAAGGACGTGTGATCTGGCCGATCAGGGATACCACCCGCTCGGTATTGGGTTTTGGAGCTCGACGAGTCTATGACGACGATAGGTTGCCAGCGAAATATCTCAATACACCCGAAACTCCGGTCTATAAAAAATCCCATGTTCTCTACGGTTTGGATCATGCTCGACAAGCGATCGGCAAAACCAATCAGGTCGTTGTAGTAGAGGGATATACCGATGTCATGGCGTGCCATCTAGCTGGTATCCCCACAGCTGTGGCCTCATGTGGCACCGCCTTTGGAGAAGATCATGCCCGGATCGTCCATCGTTTGATGGGAAGCCATGACGCTTTCCACGGTGAGGTGATCTTCACTTTTGACGGAGATGAAGCCGGTCAAAAAGCTGCGATGAAGGTCTACGATCTCGATAGCAATTTTGTCAGCCAAACCTATGTTGCGGTTGATCGTGAAGGCCGTGATCCATGCGATATCCGCCTGGCTGGAGGAGATAGAGCTTTACGAGACCTTATCGCCCAGCGCATTCCTCTCTATAGCTTCGTGATGGGCAATATCGTCAACCGCTACGATCTCAATCGAGCTGATGGGCGTCTGAAAGCTGTCCGCCAGGCAGCTCCTCTTTTAGAAAGCGTGAGAGATCGCTCCTTGGCAAGGGCTTATATCCACGATCTATCCCGTCAAGTGGGAATGGACATCGAAGAGACACGTCAGATCGTTGCAGCTAGTCTACGCAGACGTCCAGATGATCGATATAAAACACCTGTCCATGAAAATGATAAAGGCTTTGAAGACGCTTTAGACGGTTTGGATCTTCCCTGGCCTGATCCCCACGACCGCAATTTGGCTGTCGAGCGAGGGACGTTGAAACTGATCGTCCAATGCCCAACTCTTTTCGACCGTGCATGGAATGGGTTGGCAGCTGTTGATTTTACCCATCCGACCTATCGGAAACTTTTTGAAACAGTGATCAAATTGGACGCCGATGTCGCCTCTCGTGAATGGAGCCAACAGCTGCATGGTGCATGTGAGAGCGAGACGGTGCGCCAATTATTAATAGCTCTCTTGGTTGAGCCTTTCGTCAAAGAACCCGATATCGCCTATGCCGATGCCCACAGCGCAAAACTTCAATTGCTGACGACCTTGCGCGACCTTACGGAGATGAAATCACGTCTGCAACGGATCAATCCAGCCACTCATCCAGAGGAGCATCGCAAGATGTTTGAAGCTTTCGTCTTGATGGAGCAACAAAGACAACGTTTAGAAGCTCAAGGTTTAAAGTCCTGGGATTAGGCAGGAACGATAATTTCACGTGTGGACGTAGAGTGGTAGAACCTGTTGGTGAAAACTGCAATTTTGCTTTAAATAAGCGCGTTTATAGAGGAATTCGCTCTTATTATAGGGAAAATTTTCACTACGGGGGAGCGAGATAGAGGGGAAGGTCAATGAAGGAAATCGGTCAGTTTACTGTCGAGGATCTGGTAGATCCGACTTTGCATCCACAAATGCTGGCAGATCTTGCAGGAGCGCGCCCAGATTTATGGGATGCGATTCTTGCTCATCCGGCGTGCTATGACGCCTTGCGTCAATGGATTGTTGCACAGCGCAATCAGCAAGCTTCGTCTATGGGTGCAATGAGCCAGCAAGCAGGTTGTCAAAGCAACGCATCTCAAAGTCTCGATCAGGTTGCTGCAGGTGCCAAGCAGATGGCTGCAGGGGTTGGAGAATTCTTTTCCCAGACAGTTGCTCCTGCGGCTTTTTCAGCGGCTAATTCCGTCCAACAAGCAATTTCTGAGACTGCTGATAAGCCAAAAAACGTTCGCATTCCACGCTATCTGTTAATGGGATCGGCTCTCTTTGCTCTTCTGGCTCTCTTTATGACCTTCTTCCCTTTCGCTCGAGGTTTTATTCTCGTGGACAGTTTCTATTCCTCTGAGGCTGGGCAGGCAAGGGGCGGGATAGTCATGTTCGTATTTTTGGTGGCAACGATCATTCTTGCCCTCGTAGCTCTCGTCAAGGAATCCCGCAAGATCTCGATTGCCTATACGGTGGTGGCCGTCCTTGCCGGACTTCTTTGTATGACTATCAGCTCGCATATACGTCATCAGATCGCTCAACTGGAACCGCTTGTTTATCAGACAGCATCGACACTCTTCTTGAGCTTTTTCGCTTTCGTAGTGATCGCTACTGCAGTTGTTTACGCTTATTTTTCTTTGCTTCTTCCTGGGAAAGCGCCTCAACCTCAGCAGATGAATGGGTGGTCTAGTACATATGCAATGCCGACTCAACCTCCCACCGCTGGTGAATCTGCTTCTCAACCTGTTGGGCAGATGCCTGTTTATCCTCAAACATCGCCTGTAAGTTCTTCATCTGCTGAAGAGAATGGGGGAGATGGTTCACAAGGACACCTTTCTGTTACTCCACAGGCATGTGCTCAAGACAGCGAAGAGGACAATACTTCTTCTAAGGAGACGGACGATGGAATTCCTGGGGAAGCGAAGGAGTAAGAATCCTTCTCCTTCTCACAGGAAGAATGAATAAGAAATATTGGGCTCTACCTGTGGGGTAGAGCCCAATCTGTTTAGGCAGAGTGTTAATTGTCGCTGTTATTGCCTTAGAGGCAATGTGCAACAAGTTTCCTTCTGGTCTAGTTCCACTAGTCAAGGAGTTTTAGAAGGCTTTAAAACTTTAAGAGCATGAAGAATTGCTAAAAAGATCAACCTTCTGTAATGTTTCTTCTTGCGCACCGCTAGCTCAACTGGCAGAGCAGCTGACTCTTAATCAGCGGGTTCAGGGTTCGAGTCCCTGGCGGTGTACTGATCCAAGTCGTTAGCAAAATCGCTAACGGCTTTTTCTGTATGCGGATTGATTCCATGTGCGAGCCATATATAAGGCACGCCAGTCACCATTGCGCAGGCGATAAGCTGACCCTTATTAGGTTCGTGTTGTCCTGTAAACCAACGGCTTATAGTTCTCCAGTTGACCCCTACAGCTTCGCCTAAGTCTGCTTGCGTCATTCCCGCTTGATCTGCTGCCATGCGTAAGCGCCATTTAAGAGATAGATCGGGGACTTCGCCAACTGTTGATATCGGTAAGCCAAGTTCAACTTCGGATATTGACATAGTTAGAGTTTGCCTCGTAGTGGGAAAATTCTCCAAATTTTTCTAAGTTTCTCGGCGTGTCTCATGGAGCTTGGTTGAAAATGACTTGATTATTCAAATATGGCAAAAATCTGTCAAAAATTAGCAACCTCTCACTTTGGGGGCATTGTTGACCTTCTTGGAGGGGGTTCTGTTTGTCCGGTGTGTGGTTGTGTGCATCTGCATGATTCGCGTGTGGTTGCGTGTCATTTAGCCTTGTCGCAGGTGATCCTTTTCCCTAATGGGAAATGCTACGAAGATTTTTATCGCTGTGATGTGTTGAGCTTGAAGGCTGCTGCTGAACGGTTAGGTTTGTCGCAAGCTGCTGTGAAAAGGCTTGTTGCGCAGGGCAGGTTACCGAATCGGTGCAAGAGTCATGGTCTACGCTCTGGCGAGTTTTTCTCTGTGGATATAGAGGCTTATGAGCGTGTTGTTGAGGCTGAGAAAGCCCTTGATGTGGTGAAGCAGAAAACGGTCGATCTTGACAGGATTGAGTCTGCTTGTCAGTTGGTTTGTTTTCGTCGCGTTCAGTTGCAGTTAGGTCTTCGTGATGTTGCCTGATGTGTTGACGTTGGAAGAGACTGCTCGGTTGTTGCGTGTGCGTCCTGTTGAGTTAATGGCTTTAGCGGATCGCAAAGAGATTAGGCCTTTGCGTGTTGACCCGTATTTGTTCGACCGGGCAGATGTGGTTGCTTTTCAGGTGAATAATTCGTATCGGATCGCTAAGGGATTGGTTCATGTGATGCCTAGCTATACAGATAGCGATATCGAAGATGAGCCTGATTATTTCTTCTTGTTCCCTGTTGAGGGTTCATCGGTTATCAAGATTGATCTAAATAGCAAGACTTTATCTGTTTTACTACGTGCTTTGCATTGTTTACATGCCTATGAACAAGCCTTCGGGTCGTTGAGCGGTGAGGATAACCGCAGGATTTCAGGTCTTGTGTATTTGTTCCGCCAGTTAGAAACTGCGTGGCATTCCTTCCCAGTAAAGGAGGGTCAATGATGGCAAAGCGCGCTCACAAGCATCGCCGTATGGCGTGTCCTGACTATACGGATCGTTTGTTGAAAGCTCGCGCTGTATGGCGGATATTAGCGATCGTATTTAGCTTTTTGGCGGTTTTGTTGTCCTTCTTCTGGATTGGTTCTTCCAATGTTGCTGAAGGCTGTGTGTGGGCTATCGCGGTTGGTTCGGCGTGTTCAGCGTGGTTGTTGTATGTGGGGAGTATCTGATGTCTATCCAGTTAACAGCCTATGCCCCTGTTCCATCACTGTTGACCTCTCTTGCTAATGCGGGCTGGGGAGAGTTAGCGGGTCATTCATGGAAGGGCGCGCGTTCGATTCTTGATGCACTGGCTCGCTCGTTGCCCTATAAGACTGCTTCGGGATATGCGACGGCGTATCAGATCGCGCAGCGCGCAGGGGGTATGTCGGAGCGGTGGACAAGGCGCTGTCTAGAGTTCCTCGAAGAAATCGGATTGATTCAGTGGAATCGTGGCGGGATTGTCGATGGTAAGCCCGCCCCGTCCTATTTCCGTATCGTCAAATCAAAGATCATCGAGCTAATCGCTCTTGCCTACCCATCGAAGTCGAAACGAGACCAGCAGCATCGTCGAGCAACATTACAGCGGATCTCCTTGATTAAAGCTCGCTATATCAAAACAAAAAAGGCTATATCGCCTAGTAGTTCTCATGCGGAACTGAGTTCTAGCCCCTCACCTCATTACATGAGGGAGTCCCCCGCTCCACGGGGGACGACCCCTCATAGAAAGAAAAAGTATCCGCCAGCATCGAAAAAGAAAGGCTCAATAATGAGTGAGAATCTTTGTTCACATCATCGGATTATCTCTGAGTGCGGAATATGTCAATCGCATGTGGTTGCGTGTGCGCATAGTAGCGATGTGAGGTTGTGTCATCGCTGCGTCAGCCTCGATAATCCGCCCACGGGTTATCGGTTCGATCACCGCTACTGTGTCAAGTGCTGCCATCTAGCGAAAGCTCATGAGTTGTTCATGCGAACAGATGATGAGCCACACCGTCTCGCGCCGTTGTTGGTGAAGTGCTGATGAGTCGCCATAGCTGGAGCGGTAGGAAAGCTCAACGCCTGACACAGTTATGCCTGGATACCTACGGGACAATCTGTCACTTGTGCGGGCTGCCAGGTGCTGACACAGCAGACCACATCATCCCACGCTCAGCAGGTGGGACAGATAGCATCGACAACCTTCGACCAGCTCACAAGAGATGCAACTCATCACGTGGTGCTAAACCGCTGTCAACACAGCATAAGCCCACCGTAATAGAGGGCTTGGACTTTTTTAGAGGCTAGATGGGAAACCCAATGCTCGCCCGGGGTTCTTTTTCTCCCCTAAATTCCTAGAAAACTTCCAGAAAACCAGTGTAGATGTACGAGATAGAGCGAAAGATGACGAGTTATCAGCAAGACGCGTTGCTCGAACAACCTGCCATGATGAGTCAGCAGACAGATTTAGAAGTACTTGCTCGAAAAAAAATTGATTATTTACGCAGACGCGGGATTGTCAGTGAAGCGAACGAGTTAGAAGCTGCGCTACTTGTTGATTTAACGAAAACCTATAGCTTGTCGAAAGCTGGATATGTCAAAGCGCAAATGGCGCGCTCTGTCCTTGACGGTATAGCTGAACTCCTCCCACAAAACAGCGAGTCGGATATTTGGCAATCGATCACCGAGACGGCGAAAGCGTTAGAAGATAGCGGGGATTTTGGCACATCACCGACCTATGCGACCAAGGTTGATAAAACAGCACCCCACCAACTGAACGAGATACGCTATGTTGCTGCTTTACTCGGTAAACCGTTAATGCCGTGGCAATGCTACGCAGCCAGAATCATGTCACAACGCACCCATGATGGGACAAGGTGGCGTTATCCCGTTGTGGTCATCACTGTTCCGCGCCAGTCAGGCAAAACAACACTGATGAGAGCTGTCTTAACACAGCGGGCGATCACTCGTGACGGCTCACGGATTTTTATGACCGCTCAAACAGGTAAAGACGCTGCTGAACGGTGGAGAGATATCATCACCGATATTTCTAAAACACCTCTGGCAGACTATACCGATCTTAAAATGTCCCAAGGACGGCAAGTCTTAACCTTCACCCCGAATGAATCATTTATCCGCCCGTTTAGTCCCAAACCAGAAGCGCTCCACGGATACACCGCAACTGATATCTTGATCGATGAGGCATTCTCCTTCGATGATGCTCAAGGCTCAGACTTGATGGGCGGCACAAGCCCCACCATGGCAACCATCGATGATAGCCAAATGATCATTATTTCCACAGCGGGCAATCCTGAATCAACCTGGCTGAAATCATGGGTTGATAAAGGCAGAGAAGCGATTAGTAATCCTGATGCAAAAATCGCTTATCTGGAATGGTCATCGTCAACAGATGACCCCTACAGTCCAGACGCAATCGATTTCCACCCCGCACTAGGACGCACGATCAGCAGAGTGAAACTACTCGGCGAGATTGAAAACAACCCTCCCAGCGAGTGGAGACGAGCATATTTAAATCAATGGGTTCAGGGTTCGAGTCCCTGGCGGTGTACTGATCCAAGTCGTTAGCAAAATCGCTAACGGCTTTTTCTGTATGCGGGTTAACTTCATCTTAGTTACGTATAAGGGAATAACAAATATTGAAGTACGCCGCATATTGGGTGTAAGTATATCCGTTTTGTCGTCTTGGTAAGTGTGAGCGAAGGTGAAATCTTCATCCGGGCAGATCGCCACTTACTCTGATGTTGAATCTGCAAGCAGAAGAAAGATATGAAAAAACATGCATGGTAGGGCGTGCGAGGCTCGAACTCGCGACCTTAGGATTATGAGTCCCGCGCTCTAACCGGCTGAGCTAACGCCCCATCCATGCTCGTCAAGTATGACACATCTTGGCGCTAAGAGCGACTATGGCTGTCATATGAGCCTCATGTCACAATGGAAATATGTTCTTCTCTACCTCGTCGAGATTGAATCGAGTCGAGCGCCTTCAGCTTTCCGAGTGCGTTGGTCAGCCCATCCATCTGCTGGGATCGGCGCGAAATGAGGATGGAATTCTCGTGTTGACCTCATCTCATTTGGCGACCTACGTCCACGATAGATGGGAGATAGTCGAGTGGATTCATATCCGTGGTGGGGGATGGGATAACGAATCGTGCGTCCTATATTGGGAACTCAACGATGGTAGCCGTCACGATTTCCATCTGGACAAGCCAGAACAGATACCGGCGATCTTCGCTGAGCGCGTCCGGGCGTCTTTCCTCGTACAGCGACATATCACCTTAGATGACGGGAACTCTATCGTCATCGCTGGACGTCGGCAGCCTGGAGATGATGCCATCTCGTGGCATGTCTATCCTCTTAACCATATCGATGTGACCTCGCCTGAATATCAACCTGAGATCATGGCATTGATCGATCATATGCGTGATGAATATCTCGATCCCGCCGCGGATTAGGCGGCTTCTTCCTCGGCTATGTAACGGCGAATTCTACGCAAAGCGCGCTGTTCGATACGTCTGAGCGCAGACGAACTCCGTCCAGTGAGACGGGATAATTCCTCGCGTGTATGGGCGTTACATCCAATTCCATAGCGATAGACCAAAACTACACGTTCGTCATCGGGCAAATCGTCAAGCCACTCATAAAGTATTTCCTTGTCATCGTCTGGAGATTGATCTTCGCAGGAGATCTGGATTGAATATTCGTCATAGGAGATGCGCTCCATCAACGATGCTTCCAATAGGGATTTATCGCGTCCAAGGGCACGAGCTATCTGAGAGAGATTGATCTGACTATAGCCTTGATTTTCAAGGCGACGGCGGGTCTTTTTCACCTGCCATGCCAATCGCGCCTGATGATCGCTCATCTCATATTCTCCGCAACGGGTGGCGGAGCAGTGAGCTAAGGAAGCGTTGATAAATGTCCAGGCATATGTTGAAAGACGAACATTGCGTTTCCAATCCCATCGCTGCATACTCTCACCGAGAGCGACCATACCTTCTTGAATGAGCTCATCGGTTCTCAACCCCGTTTTAAGAGCCCATTTTTTCGCCAAGCTATAGACGAGAGGTAGATGAGCTCTGTAGAGCTTTTCCCATGCCTGTCGTCCTTGAGCGATGATCTGTTCAATCTCCTCCCTCGTGTAATCCTGATGGTAAAAATCATCTGCAAGATAGCGCGCGGCTAAAGATGCTTCAACCATCTGTGCGTAGATGATCTCTGTCTCTTTCGTGAGTTCTAGCGTCTCGTTCATGATGACACTGTGCATCGTCAACTCGTGAGATATAACGTTGTCCACAGGTGGAGAAATGATCTGATGACTTACCCACAGACGATGGATTGAGATATATCCGTACCTTTTAGAATGAAGTGCCACCAGCGTGACCTCAAAGAGGGATCTGCTGATATGGCGCTTCATTTTGAGATCATCATTTCTATGATGCCAAGTGGTGATCGTAACGACAGGGTTGTCTTTGTCGCTAGCGCACGTCAAAGATCGATGGCATTTCTCGTTGAGAGATTCGCCTAAGCGAAGGATATATCTACCGAGTGATCTGAGCGATCCGCGGACGTGAGAAGCAGTATCCATCTGCGTCGCCATGATGATTCATCCACTGTGAATCGGATTAAGATAAGGACATCTGGTAGTCCAGATCTGTAGATGAGCTCAGATGGATGAGTCTATGAGCGAAACCCAGCCTATGAATGATGTGTAAGAAGAATTCTTAGTCTCCAGAATTCAACGCAAAGAAAATATAGGTGAATGGAGATCCGTAGATGAGAGGCTGCACAGATCTACAAGAGCTGACAGCTCAGATGAGGAGGAAAAGAAAAGCTCCCCCGACTGGACTCGAACCAGTAACCCGCTGATTAACAGTCAGCTGCTCTGCCAATTGAGCTACAGGGGATCGTTGATCTCTCAACGCGAGATGAAACTCTATCAGGAGCGCAGGTTCTATGCAAATTTCTCTATATGGGCAGGATCATCTTGACCTTTAAAGCGGGGGATCTGGGGCTATCGAGATTGTTGGGACAACTATGCGCTGTTGAAATGTGAGGAGGTGAGTGAGCGTGCAATTATGGAGACTATGTGGGGAGCGTAGTTTTAGTGCGATGCGGTACCAGTTCATTTTCGTTTTGGTGATTTGGTCAGCTTCTCTATGGTCGCGTTCATCTCTTTTCTTGAAGATTCAATTTAATATAACAACTCTCAGAGTATAGGTGAGCTGGTGCTGTTTTAATCAACTATTTATACATATTTCTATATCTATGGGGACAGTTCTTCTGGTAGGTAAAGAGGTAGTGAGGAAAAGTCACTAGGGAAGGTGGGCAATAGGAAAAACCTCTCTCCTTGGGGAATCGCGTCATACTTGAGAATGAATGAGCTATTTCTCATCTACAACTAGAGATGTTTATCTCCTAGCTATGGGTAAAAAAGAGTTTATGATTTTCATAATTATCCTTTCTGTCAGTTAGGATGGTTGAGAATCGCAATCAAACGTGAGGAGTGGGACGTATGGCAGATACACGTGATATCCAGCGAGCCCGCCAAGCTCGAGATGAAGCAGAAGCCCATCTGAAAGAGGTTGTGGCGGAAGCTGTTTCGGGCGGAGTTACATTGACGGCTGCTGCCCGTGCTGCAGGTATTACAGCACCAACAGTTCATAGCTGGATTAAGAGTGTCGGAGAAGAAACCAATACCGACAAGTGAATCTCCTCAACGAATCATCTAGTCCCGTCTATCGCAGTGGTAGGCGGGACTTATTGTTGAGAGCCATATAAATCTCAATGCTTGTCTTCGCTGCTATCGATCTTCCATAGATCTAATAGAGTGCGTCCCACAGCTCCATCATTGTTATCTCCGATGCAGGGGAAACCTGCTTTATGTACGATCTCGTGAGCCTTCGTCAAGGTATATCCACGTCCAGCTAAGTGGAGCATCTCCAGATCGTTAGGCATATCTCCGAAAGCTACAAGTCCCTCAGGTGAGACCTGGTATTCATCGAGTAAAAGACGTAGAGCGCTCGCCTTTGATACCCCAGCGGCAGAAATTTCGATCATCCCTATGGGACTGATGAAAGAAAAAGTCGGATTGATGCGTTCGTCTGCAAGTTCAAAAACTACCTGGGCGAGCTGCTCGGTATCGTGTTCATTATCGCGGACGACCAACTTAATGATAGGTCCGTAGCTGACTAATTCATTGATTGAATCCGTGTAGTCTGGAGTAGAAATGTCAAGATGATAAGGGAAATTTTTATCAGCTCCCCAGGTTTCAAGATATTCCACAGCATAGGTAACGCTGGGAAGATGAGATGAAAGACGGGAAGTAAATTCGACAATAGCCTCAGGCTCGATCGGATAGTGGTGAACGATTCGTCCACGGTGAAGATCGGCAATAGCTCCACCATTTGCCACTACCGCATGGGCATGACCTTCGGAAGGAAGATCGAGCTCCTTAATCCACCGCAGCGGGCGTCCAGTAGCAAAGATAAAAGGGATGGAACGCCGAGCGGCCTCTTGAATGGCAAGACGATTCAGATGGGGGATCGTCTTCTGATCATTGACGAATGTTCCGTCAAGATCTGTAGCGATCATCTGAATAGGCCAATCGCTTTCCATCATTTCTCTCTTTCTTCTGTCTATCGTCATAGATCTTACAGACGGCTATTGCGTTGGGTTGGCATCGAAGAGGTGCTTGACGGAGATCCCTCAGAAGAGGGATCGGTTGAATCCTGCGGAGAAGGAGAAATACCGCTCTCAGATGAGGAAGCATCAGGAGAAGAACTCGTAGAGGAAATGATCGTCGTCACCGTAGTGGGAATGGGAGGCCGAGCGCTTTGCGGGGGAGCGTTTTGGAAGATCAAAACGGCGATCAGTAGCCCCAAACCGCAGATCAAGATCGTCAACATCCATGAAGCGAAGATCGGAAGAATGCCGGCGCGCTCATGACGTCCAGGCCAGGGGAGTGGCCATAGTCTCCAGGGCAGGATATCTTTGCGATCCTTCCATTCCAGATGGAAATCGGGGCCTGTGGTAATCAATGAGGAATCAATAGAAGCGCTCAAATCGACTGCGTGCAGAATGCGCACAGCCTCTCGATGAGCATCTTTAGAGCCGTCATATTGCAAAGCAGCCCATGGGGCGATCAAGGAAAATGGGGAATCTCCAGGGGAAGAAGGGTTATCGTCGAAAAGGTGAGCCAGACGTCCGCTATCTTGTCCTTCTCCTCCGCGAGCGATCACAGTCGAGTCATGGAGACGATTGATCTCGGAGCAAAAACGGTCTCGCGCTACCCGATCTAAAGCCGCTCCTTCGGTGAGCACGATGAGCATGACTTCACGGTTGTGATTGTCATGTCCGAGGAAGATGATGCCCGCATCTTCTTGAGCGAGTCGTGAGTCCAACCAAAAGGATCCGATCTTGACTGGATCTGAAGCAAGAAGGGGGCCAGGAGAGAGCATGGAGTCTATGCTCTGGTCACGATTATCGTCACGAGGAAAGAAGGTAGACATCACCTTCTATACAATCACATCTTTCAAAATGGCGGCGTATCTGCGGGCTATTTTTCTGCGGTGAGTATTGTGGCTAACAGCGTCTATATCGATAGAGGAAGAGAGGATTTGATGATCCCATCCAGCGATCAGCTATCTGCAGCGGAAGCCTCATCTATCATCGGTGAAGCAATGTCCCAAGTCCGCAACGTCATCGTGGGACAAGAGCATATGGTTGAACAGCTTATGGTCGGATTGCTCTCGAAAGGTCATATCCTCCTCGAAGGTGTGCCTGGAACGGCAAAAACTCTAGCGGTTCGCACATTCGCTACGGTGGCGGGAGCCTCGTTCGCCCGTATCCAATTCACCCCCGATCTAGTTCCTTCCGATATCGTCGGTACCCGGATTTACCACGCCAGCAAAGAGAGTTTCGATATCGAATTAGGCCCGGTATTTACCCATTTCGTCCTCGCAGATGAGATCAACCGCGCTCCAGCGAAGGTTCAATCGGCGATGTTGGAATTGATGGCTGAAAAACAAGTCTCAATCGCAGGGCAAACCCATCATCTTCCGAAACCGTTCACTGTGATCGCCACTCAAAATCCGGTGGAATCCGAAGGTGTCTATCCTCTCCCCGAGGCTCAACGAGATCGTTTCTTACTCAAAGTGGATGTTCCTTATCCCAGCGGCGATGAGGAATTGGAGATCTTAAAACGCATGTCCATTCAAGCTCCCGAGCCCTCATCTGTTTTGAATCCGGAAATGACCTCAACCTTACAGACGATGGCTTCTCACGTCTTTGTTCACAATTTGGTCGCTGAATATATCGTCCGTCTGGTCATGGCCACCCGCGCTCCCCAGGATTTCTCCATGCCGGATTTGGTAAATATCATCCAGATCGGCAATTCTTCTCGAGCCACCTTAGGCTTGACCGCAGCCGCTCGCTCTCTGGCGTTTATCCGAGGACGAGACTACGTCTTGCCTGACGACGTACGCGATGTGGCGCGTGATGTCATGGCTCATCGTCTCGTTTTAAGCTTTGATGCCCTAGCGGATAACATCTCGCCGGTTCATGTCGTCGAAAGAATATTGGCGATGGTTCCAGCTCCTACGCCGGTATGGAAGAACTCCACATCTCAGGTGTAGTTCCATGGGATTTTTCCGCCGTTCTACACCTGATCGATCATCGGATTTCGCTGCTGTTCTCTCGCTTATCCATCCGCTAGATCGTGCCACGATTGATGTGCGTTCTCTTGCTCCCGAGGCCGCTTTACGTCATCTTGAATTGGCAGTCGTCCGCCGTCTTGAGGGATTTCTACAAGGAGATCACCTCGGATTTCTCCCTGGACCTGGTAGCGATAGCAGCGATGCCCGTCCCTATGTTCCAGGGCAAGATGATGTGCGCTCAATGGACTGGGCAGTTACCGCACGTACCACCCTTCCCCATGTACGAGATACCGTTGCCGATCGTGAATTGGAAGTATGGGCTCTCTTGGATGCCACTCCGTCAATGAACTGGGGAAGCGGACAGATGACCAAACGCGACCTGGGAATTGCCGCCATCGCCGCTTTGGGTTTCATCTCGCAAACGATGGGGGATCGCTTCGGTGGAATGGCGATGCATTCTGATGGGATACGTCATTTCCCGGCACGTTCCGGCAGACAAGCTCTCTACGCTTTACTCGGACGAATGCTAGACGATCCGCTCGATGACGATACTCAACATCTGTCTTTACAGCTCGCTGATGGGATCGAGGCGATGAGCCGTACCCAGAGACGACGTGGAATGAGGATTGTGGTATCGGACTTTATCGATACCGATGACGAGATCGATCCTACGATACCTCCTCGCTGGGAGCGCGCCTTGAGAAGGTTGGCGGTGCGCAATCAGGTCATCTGTGTGGAAGTGGTCGATGCGGCTGAGATGTCTTTTCCAGATGTCGGCGAAATTCTCATCAAAGACCCTGAATCGGGTTTTTCTCGTCATGTCAATACCTCTGATTCATCTGTGCGTAAGCGTATCGATCAGCTAGCTGGTCTCCAACGTCAACGAATTGAACAGGCGATGAAACGAGCGGGAGTCGGTCATATCCGTCTCTATACCGATAGAAATTGGCTAGACGATATCGCCCGTTTTGTTATCGGTTACAGGCGTACTGCTGCGACAATTCATCAACCGCCGACAGGAGTGAGTAGATGAGCGAGACACCGGTTGCCTTTCTGTGGTGGCAGTTTTTCAATCCTGAGCGTTTATGGGCGTGGACAGTCATTCTCATTCTTCTGCTCGCCTATATCGCGATCCTGCTCGTTCGCCGTCCACGATCTATGAGATATACCCAAATCTCAGTTTTAGATGTTGTGGCGGCGAGACAATCGCGATGGTCTCGACATCTTGTGGTGATCGCTTCCTTGGCGGCTTTCGCTTTGACAGTAGGGGCATGGGCTCGTCCGGTGGGTATGGAAAAGGTTCCCAGAGAACGGGCGACGGTGGTCATCGTCTTGGATCGTTCTCTATCGATGCAAGCCAATGACGTACATCCCACCCGTTTCGAAGCGGCGAAGGCGACTGCCAAAGATTTCGTCTCGTCATTGCCCGAAAGCTATAACGTTTCCGTGGTCGCTCTCAGTGGCTCATCGTCGGTTCTCACTCCGCCAACAACGGATCGTCAACTGGTAAATAAAGTAATCGATTCGATGGAATTGGCTGAAGGATCAGCTATCTCTGAAGCTATTGATGCTGCGTTAGGCGCGATAGCCATGGCACCTGGGGATGATACGACTCCTCCTCCAGCGGCAATTGTGATGTTGACAGATGGCGAGGATACTTCTCAAGAATCCAGTGCAGATCGAAGTGCGAATGAGGCGAAAAGAAAGCAGGTGCCTATCTATACCATCGCCTATGGAACGCTAAATGGCTATGTCGATCTGGACGGACGGCGTGAAAATGTTCCTCCCGACAAAGAGTATTTAGAACGTATTTCCCAGATCACTGGAGGGAAATCTCTAGAAGCTAAATCGGCATCTCAGCTTGCCGAAGTATGGAAAGAAATGCGCAGTGAAGTCGCCTATGAGGATCTACCTCGCGAAGTCAGCGCCCGATGGGCTCTATACGCCTGTTTGGCGGCGATGATCGCTGCAGGTGGTGTGGTATCAATGGGAGCGAGGTGGCCGTGATTTCACTCATCACTTTTGGATATCCGTCGCGTCTGTGGCTCTTGGTTGTACCCGCTATCTTGCTCATAGGCTATGTGCTCATAACTTGGAAGAAGCGTTCTACTCCATCGTCTCTTGCGAAGCGAATAAGGGCTGTTTTGCCGAATAACCGTCCGTGGATACGCCACCTAGCCGTTCTATGCGCATTGGGATCGGCTGTGGTTTTGGTCATAGCATCAGCAAAACCTTTAGGAACTGTACAGCGTCCTCGTGAGCGTGCGACGGTGGTGGTAGCTATGGATGTATCGCGTTCCATGATGGCTCAAGATGTGCAGCCTTCACGTATCGTGGCAGCTAAAGAGGCGGCCAAATCTTTTATCGATTCTTTGCCAACAGGATTTAATGTCTCCCTGGTCAGCTTTTCCGGTTCAGCTGCGATGATTTCTCCTCCAACGCTCGACCATAGCGCAGTGAAACGGGCGATTGAGTCGCTGACATTGGCTCCTTCGACAGCAATAGGTGAAGGAATTTATACCTCGTTGGAGGCATTGCAATTAGCCCCTTCTGATCCCGATCATCCCGGTGAAACTCCTCCAGCTGCGGTGGTTTTGATCTCGGATGGTTATACCAATATCGGACGGGATTCCTATCAGGCAGCTCTCGAGGCGAAAGCTCAAAACGTTCCCGTCTATACCATCGCCTATGGAACTGCGAGCGGTTTCGTAGAAGAAGATGGGAAACGTGTTCCCGTCCCTGTCAATCATCAAGAACTTAAAGGGATAGCGAGAGCCTCTGGAGGGAAGAAATATTCAGCGAAATCCTTGCAGGATCTCACTGAGGTCTACCAGTCGTTGAGTAAAGATATCGGTTATGAAACGGTAGAGGCAGATATCACACAGCGCTATGCCTTCTATGCGATGATCTGTGCGGCTTTGGCTGCATGTGGAGCTGTCAGTCTCGCCGCTCGCTGGCCTTAAAATGATCTTTAGGAGGAGAGATGACTATTCGAGATAATATCGCTCATGTTCGCGACCGTATTGAACAAGCTTGCCGTCGATGTGGACGCGATCCGCACTCTGTGCGTCTTCTGCCCGTCTCGAAAGTTCATCCAACTTCTGCGATCCTCGAAGCTTATAAATGTGGAGTAACCCATTTTGGGGAGAATCGCGTTCAAGAAGTGGTGGCTAAATCATCTGAATTACCTCCTGAAAGTGGAATCACCTTCGCTGTCATCGGACATTTACAGACGAATAAAGCGGGAAAAGTCGTCCAATATGCCACAGAATTCCAAGCCCTCGATTCCATGAGAATCGCTGAGGCTTTGGAAAGACGTTGTCAGCAGGCATCGAAAGGTTTAGATGTCATGATTGAGGTGAACTCGTCCGGGGAGGAATCGAAATTTGGTCTGCCGCCTGAACAGGTTGTCGATTTCGCACGTCGTCTGTCCAGTTTTGATGCGTTGAATCCGATCGGTTTGATGACGGTAGCAGCCTATAGTTCCGATCGGGATAGGGTTGGACGTTGCTTTAATATCATGAAAGATGTGCAGCGTGCTTTACGCGATGAAGGTATCGGTGGACATAGCTGGGATGAATTGTCGATGGGGATGACCAACGACTATGAGATGGCAATTGAATACGGTTCAACATGTATAAGGGTGGGTACCGCAATCTTTGGCAAGCGCGCTTACGATATCTTCCACTGATCCCAAGCCTGTATAAGGAAAATCGCTGTCACGGTATTTGGGAGAGGATAACTGCGAGCTATTTCTAGAGGGTAATTGAGAATAGAAAGCGTAGAGATCACGTTTTATTACCGCTTCGTTTCCACATATGGGTAAATCAACTGGATAAACTTATAAGAGAAGTTCTATCGGCAAAGGAGCCATCATGAAAAAATTGATCAATGATCCCCGTCAGGTTGTAGAAGAGTCGCTACGCGGTTTTGCTCGCGCTCATGCCGACTTGGTTGAGCTGCATACCGATCCGACCTATCTCACCCGTGCCGCCGTAAAAGAAAGTGGGAAGGTGGCTCTTATCTCTGGAGGAGGATCTGGCCATGAGCCTCTCCACGCCGGTTTTGTTGGCTATGGCATGTTAGACGCAGCCGTACCGGGTGCTGTTTTCACATCGCCTACTCCAGATCCCATCTATGAGGCGACGTGCCGAGTCGATAGGGGAGCGGGAGTCCTTCATATCGTCAAGAATTATACGGGCGATGTTTTGAATTTTGAGACGGCTGCAGAGTTGGCAGATGCAGATGGGGTGAAGGTCGCTTCCGTGATCGTCAACGATGATGTGGCTGTGGAAGATTCTCTCTCTATACTGCCGGACGACGTGGTGTGGCAGGCACTTTCTTGGTGGAAAAAATCGCTGGAGCTGCTGCAGAGCAGTCCACCTCGTTGGAAGATGTGACAGCGGTGGCGACCAAGGTGATCGATAATGTGCGCACTATGGGTGTGGCTTTGTCGGCATGTACTGTTCCCCATGCTGGAAAGCCGTCATTCGATCTATCGGATAACGAAGTGGAGATCGGTATCGGAATTCACGGCGAACCGGGTCGCCATCGCATTCCAGCGGAAAGCGCCAATGAGATTACGGATCGTCTGTTAGATCCTGTTATGAAGGATCTCGCTTTGGAGCGAGGTGAACAGGTCATCGCTTTGGTGAACGGTATGGGAGGAACCCCTGAATGCGAGCTCTATATCGTCTTCGATCACCTCGCTGACCGTTTGGATAAAGCCGGTATTTCCATCGCTCGTTCCTTGGTGGGATCCTATGTGACCAGCTTGGATATGCAAGGAGCATCTATCAGCCTCTTAAGGGTTGATGAGCAGATGCTCGATCTATTTGACCAGCCGGCAGCCACTGTCGGTTATCGGAAAGGAATGTGAGATGTCCTTGGGAAAGGATTGGGCTCTTCGCTGGGCTCAAGAATGTATTTCGTTGGCATCGGCACATCGAGAAGAGCTTATCGAATTGGATAGGGTCATCGGAGATGGCGATCATGGGGAGAATCTCGATCGTGGATTTAGTGCAGTCGGCGATAAATTGGCATCTTGCGAGGTGCAAACCCCTGGTGATGTGCTGAAAACGATAGCAACCACTTTGATGTCTACCGTTGGAGGTGCCTCTGGGCCTCTCTACGGTACCGCTTTCTTAAGAGCGTCGAAGAAAGTGAATCATGAGCAGGTGGAATCCTGCGATATCGTCGCTATGTTGGAAGCTGCGCTGGAGGGAATTCAAGCCCGTGGTAAAGCTGAAGAGGGTGAGAAGACGATGGTGGATGCATGGGCTCCAGCGGTGCGTGCAGCTCAGAAGGCTGCAGGTGAAGGGCTAGAGCCTCAGGCGGTATTGGAATGCGCAGCTCATAGTGCCTGGGAAGGCAGTATCGCTACTGAACCCATGATTGCTACCAAGGGACGAGCCTCCTATCTTGGGGAACGTTCGGTAGGGCATCGTGATCCAGGTGCAACCTCAAGCGCCTATATCTTGCAAGCGGCAGCTCAGGCGGCGAAGTCATGAGCGGGGTTGGTCTTGTCATAGTCTCCCATTCACAAGCTCTCGCTGAAGGCGTGGTGGAATTGGCATCCCAGATGGCTAAAGATGTCCCTTTACGTGCGGCTGGGGGGATGGATGATGGGGCAATTGGAACCTCCTATCAGAAGATAGAAGATGCCGTCAGATCTTTGCGCAATCAAGGACATTCGGTGCTGATCCTCACAGATTTGGGTTCAGCGACGATGACCGTCGAGATGCTGGTAGAAGATGCGGATGATGAGCAGATTCTCTTCCAAGATGCTCCTCTTGTTGAAGGAGCGGTGGCGGCATCGGTAGCGGCTCAGATGGGAGATGGACTAGCTGAGGTAGCTAAAGCGGCTGCTGAAGCTTTCTCAGCCTAGGAACTCTCAGCTTCTATCCCACCAGATCATTGCGGGATTGAAAAGGTCATACAAAAAGTCCTCACGTGAATGGTTACGTGAGGACTTTTCTATGCTGTAACTATCGCTGACTAGCAATATCTTTCCGGCGGGTTAGAGCCCCTGCTCCGATAGCTCCCATGAAGCAAAGACTTCCCAAGATCGCATAGCGGGAAGCTGACATCCCTGTATGAGGCAAAGCTGTGGGACGTTTGCTCGCCGAGGTGTGTCTATTCGTAGACGATGTCTGAGAGGTCGTATCTGTAACCGAAGATGGAGCAGAGGTCACGTTTGACGAAGGAATATTTGGTTGAGAAGGACTTCCATCAGATGTGCTCTGTTCAGACGAAGCCGGTGCAGATGTGGCCCTTTCGCTTGCAGATGGTGTCTGTGAGCCAGATGGCGTGGTGGAGGTGGTAGGTGATGTGGTGATTGTCGGTGTGCCAGTTTGGCTGGGTTGTATGTCGGTAGGTGTGGTTGGTTGTGTGGGTGTGTTTGTTTCGTTTGGTGTTGTCGAGGGGGTTTCTGCTGGAGAGGTCGTTGTCTCGCTCGCAGATGGTGTCGGTGAGCCAGATGAGGTACTTGTCTCGCTTGGACTAGGGGAAGGGGTAGATGTGGGCTTGGCCTCTACCTTGACGATGATCTGTTGATCCTTGTCAACAGGTTCAAATTCCTGATCGGCAATCAGACGATATTTCTCTTTCACGTTATCGCTCAAAGCATCGAAATCGGGTACAGGCTTTTCACCAGCTCGCACCAATATCTGCTGACTGGCTATTTCTTTATCCGCATCCATATATTTCATGGTGACGGTAAACATCTTGGGGCGGATGATAAATGTGGGATTGGAACCCGGTGTGAAGTGAAGATCTTGATCTGGAGCCAATTCAAAGAACTTAGGCAAGCGACTGGCATCCAGAACTAAAACTGAATTGGATTCGCTGGGTTTGGTCTCGTAGGTCAGCGTCTCGATCGTCGTGCCAGATTCATCTTTTAAGGTGATAGTGGTCACCTGTTTTTCTTCCAGACGTCTGATATGAACAACGATTTCACGATTTGCGGTCAGTTCATCAGATGGGATGGCTTTCCACTCGTCTGGGGAGACCAATTCGTAGCGATAGTCCACAGAGGGAGAGGCTGGGGGATCGGGAAGGGTATAGCTTTGTCCATAGCGAGTATCGATAACCTGATCTGCCAAGGACTTCTGTTCTTCGGCTGGAAGAGAGGATAGATCTACCGGGGTGTTATCGGAGTCGTGAACGTCAAATCGATAGGTGACTTTAAGAGGGATTCCACGGACAGGAATATCGTTCTCATCCCCATATTTCAAGGTCAGTTCATCTGTGGCCAGTTCATAGTTGTCAGGAAGATAGGCATCGGGACGGATGTCAGTGAATTCCTCTTCAGAGACCGCCATCTTCTGTGAGGAAAGTTTCTTGCCCGACGGATCAACGTAGTTGAGTGTGGTCACCTTATAGAAATTCACATTGGCGACATTGGGATCTTGATATCCCTCACCGGAAAGATCTCGTCGTTTCCCTACCGAAAAATCGTAGAGATCGGTATAGCGAGATTCGAAGAACGAGCGAGAGGAATGTCCTTGAGAACTGGCTTCTAGAGGAATATATCCAGGGGGAGCTCCTGTGGCGGTCGTCACGCTGTCATTGTTGACCACATAGTGTTTCGTGCCGAATTTTTTCGTGATGATTTCGCTCGTCCTGGCGTATTCCTTGAGAGCTGGTCTGAAGTGATTCGCTACGATTTTAGGAGCATTGAATGTATAGGCTCCCTTGATATTCGTGTTATACAGCTTATCTTTTTCCCAGTAGAGCTCATCATTGGTGGTAAATCCATTCGCAGGATCGCCGTAATATCCACCCAGAGAGCGGACGAGGAATACCTGGGTGAGATATCCCCCTAGGGAATGTCCGGTGACGTAAAGATTCGTGATGTCGTCTCGGCGTGCCCAGATACGATCGGCTAGATCTTTCGCATCTGTCGTCTGCTCAGGCCAACTGCCTAAAGCTAAAGCGAGGTCGTTATTGATATCTGTCCGTCCAGCCGTTCCACGAATTGCCAGAATATAGGTTCCCTCTTCCAAGAAGGGAAATTTCTTAGTGGAAAACTTGAAAAGGACAGCATCGAAACCGCTGTTCGCGTTGTGGTAGGTGGAATCAACCTCCCAATACGGTCCCCACTCGCGATTCATGAGTCGATACTCTAAGCGCCCCTGTTGTTCTCTATCGCTTCTGTAGAGTTCATTATCGGCAAGCGGACGGGTGTAATCGAGAACTCGATCAATATAGGAATCATCGCGATAGACCAATTCTTGTCCGATAACCGCATCACGGGTTGAAACATTCCACCGTAAAGGTTCTTTATCGTCGGCATCGGCAATGCCATCGCCGTCCGTGTCGGCAAGGAGAGGATGGGAGTTATATCCGTAGTAGGTCACGCCATCTTTCTCGTAGGTATAGACCTCTTGGGCATTGGTAAGCCCGTCTTGATCTGGGTCTGCGTTTGGATCAAGTGGGTCTTGATTGAGAAGAGAGGAATCGTCGATGCCACGTCCGAATGTGATCTGTCCATCGGCGATTTTTTGGGCACTGGCAGCATTGAGAGGTGTACGAGTTGGACCTTCTTCCGTGGGGGAATCCGCATAGGCTGCGCCAATTCCCATCTGGACGCTAAAAGCCGTTGCGCACGCAAAGGCGCAAATGGTAGCTCGCTGAGCGATCCTACTCACCGTGGAGGCAACATCATCTATCCATATTCCCACAGGGCACTCTCCAAAATCTAAGAAAGAGCGATAACCTATTTAGGATATAGGCGCAATGAGGCAAATGCAATGGCGTATGGGCGTCGTCAATAGCCTCCATATGCATTGAAGAACTCTCCTGTTGAGGGGGATGAAATCTTGTGGGATCGAAAAGGACAGTGCATATATCGGTGCGCTATTTGAAGGTGATGGCTATTGATATCTTTAAACGATGCCATAGAAGTAGTGATCTGTTATCGCTTCACTGGCGCAAGATGCCGCGATCTCGATCGTTATATCCCTGTGTTCGTCCCTATCTGTTGTGATATCTAGGTGTAGAAAAGATCGACTGTAGAGATAAGTTTTCTTCTCGATGATCGGGGATAAGGGTGATATAGATGTATGGAATATCACCCTATGTATAGGTAAACCTTCTAGAGATCTACAGCTATGGGTTCTCTTTTCCTTAGCTAGCTATGACCATGCGCATATGAATTGTTATGCTGGTTCAGTTCGCATATGTATCTCACGGAGGGATGGTGAATACTGTGCCATGCAATAAGGCACGTCTTGCAAAAGGGTTGATATCACTTTTGCTCGGGGGGGGTTAGTCCTTAGTGGGCTTCCTTCCGCCCTCGCCGATGATGGGATCAAACGTCTCACAGCAGATGATTTTGATACCCAAGTTATCGGTCATTTCGACTATAGCGTTTTGAATGGGTATGACACACGCCCCTATCTCAGTAATGGGCATCGTGAAGATGAAGCGAGGCGTCACGTCTATGTCATCCCAGTGACGGGCGAAGATGAAAAATTCCAGCAGAAGTGGAAGATCGTCTACAACGAGAAGAACTTCTGGATGGATGGCTCGATGACCCCTTATGAGGGAAGTGATTATAGCAATAGGGGATTCAAGGCGAACCCTTATCTTGGCTTCTTCCTCTCAGATGATCTGAAACTTGTCGGGGAAGCGACCTATACCATCATGGGACGCAAACGGAATAGCGATGAGCTCGACGGCAATCAAGTCGTGTGGACAGGAGAATTGCAGACTCAGCGAAGCCAGGACTACTGGACAGAACCTTTGCGCAGTGGAGGTTTTGATAACGGTCGTCTTCAAGGTGCCATTCGTATGGATCGTCAACGCAATGAGACTTTGGGTAAAGACGATCTGCCCGATTTGCAAAATATCTTGAATGATCCTCGCGATAACAACGCTTTCTTCCGTTTCAATCGTATTGAAAAGGATAAGGGAACTCGTGGCACGGGTGGATCGGAAACGATTCTCAACGATGTCGGCACGATGTTCTCCACCTACCTCTATACGGGTAAACCCTATGAGGAAAAGAACACCTATGTGACCTTGGAATTCACCACTCAGCGTGATCCGGGTCGCTATTACGAAGGGGAGCATACGACCTTCGTCGCCGGCCTCTATAACTCCTATGACTGGAATGGTAAAGACGTCCGCGTCTATTCAAAGCAGTACTTGCATGGCGAGAAACTCGATAAGGATAGCGATGGCGACGGTCTTATCGATCGCCTGGAATACTTCCTCGGATCAAATCCCAATAACAAGAATAGTGATGGCGATGACCGAGAAGATGGCGTTGAGATCTTTAGCAAGGACAAGCCCCTTTTGAGGGAATTCGATGGGCTCTACAAAGTCCACGGCACCGATCCTATGATTAAGCCTCCCACGTTACCTGAGCGTAAATTCTTCGGTATCGCAGGCGAAATCATTGAGGGAGAAGCGACACCGAATTCTGTCATTGCGATCTATCCCTATGCCAATGGTGAGCGTAGCGATGTTGCCTTAGCGGAAGCTATTGCAGATAAGAATGGACATTACAAACTCGTTGTCGGCAAGGTCTTCAAGCGTCAACCCAATTACAATCAGTGGAATAACACGATTGTCCTTGAAGACGGTTCTGAAGAAGGCAATTTCGTCCCGGTCATGGTCGATCGTAAGCCCAATATCCCCGCAGGCAGTACGCTTGAACTGACCTCGTGGTCCGATGGTTTTGACGGTCGTCCTTTGTTCTCGCATCCCGAACTTGCGGTGAAGCGAGGAGAATTGGTCGATCTCGATAAGCCTTTCGAAGATTTGATCGTCGATCCCAAGACCGACGTTGAAGATCCCAAGGATCTGAAAGAAGAGGAAAAAGACGAGATTAAAGACAAGATCGTCAATCACAAGGATCTTGTCGATGTCATTAAAGGTGATACCGAAGAAGAGCGTGGAGAAAACGTCAAAGTTAAAGAAGACGGCTCTGTTGAAGTGACGCTCAAAGACGACACTGTCGTGGTCATTCCTCCCGATAAGGTGATCGAAAACCCGGCAGCTCCGAAGGCTGAGCTGACCCTCACCCCGGATAAACCCGCTGAAGGACAGAAAGACCGTCCGGCAGAAGGTAGCGATATCACCGTCGGTGGCACAATCGTCGATGAGAATAAAGAGGGCGAGCCTTTGAGGAATCACGACGTCACTGTGGTCGTGACGACTGCTAAGGGTGATCCTCAGATCATCAAAGCCAAAGCCAATGAAAATGGCGAAATCGTTAACCGTGAATCGGGTGATCCGATCAAGGTGAAGGCTGGAAACTTCGGTGAGGTCACTGAAGTCAAACTTTACGATGGCGATGTTACTGAAGGTGAGCCTTTGGCTAAAAAGTCGGTGACGGCTGGTCGCGATCCTGAAAAGGTCAATGTGCCAAGTTTTGAAGGGGAGTATCAGTCCAGCGTGACCGTGACGCAGAATCCGGTTCCTGCTGATGGCAAAACACCTCATACAGTGACGGTGAAACTCGTCAATAAATACGGTGATCCGATCCGTGCGGCGGGTGACAAGATTGAGGTGACTGTGAGCGAAGGTAGCGCAACAGTCGGCGAGAAGGCAGAAGGCCAAAATGGTAGTTACACCGTTGGTCTGACCTCGACTGAAGCTGGAAAGCCCACGGTGAAGGTCGTCTATAAAGACGGTGAAGAAGACAGGGAAATTCCTGGATCGCCGTTGAAGCCCGCCTTCGTCAAGGAAATGCCCGAAGCTCCAGCTCTTGAAGCGCCCACTGAGGGCACGAGGAGTGTGGTAGTAACGCCTAAAGGTGATGACGTTGCCAAGATCACCTTGGAGGTTCCCGGAAATGGAACGATCGTCTTGACACATGATGGACAGGGCAATTGGGCAGCTAGTGGTGATGCCTCTGTTGATGTAAAGCAGACAGGTGAGATCACGGTCACTGTCCCACAACCCATTACTGTCGGTCAGGTGAGTGCCGTTGCGACGAATGATTTTGGAGATAGCGAGAAGACGACAGTCGATGTCACTCCGCTCACTCCTGAAGCAACATTGACACTTACTCCACAGCGCCCCTCCGCAAGTGATTCTGCTAAACCTATTCCCGGAACGGACGTGGTTGTTGACGGTAAGCTGACAAATAAAGCTGAGCCGGGAACACCGCTAGTCAATCACCCTTTGACCATAGTGATTGAAAAGGATGGCAATACCGAAACGATCGAGGCGAAGTCGGATAAAGACGGCAATATCGTCGATCGTGATACAGGTGAGAAAATCTCTATCCCAGCCGGAGAAGGTGGGAAGACGACCACGGTTAAAGTCTTTGACGGTGATAAGACCCCTGGTGATCTACTCGTCACCGGTACATTTACCACCGCTGACGATCCCGTTCCTGCTGCTCAGTTGACTCTTACTCCGAAATCTCCGAGTGCAGATGATGAGAATAGTCCCATTGCAGGTACTGAAGTCTCTGTCGATGGCAGCTTGACGAACAAGGCTGACGATAACGCATCTTTGCCTGGTCGTGATCTGACTGTCACGATCAAGACCGGCAACGGCGAAGAAAAGACTATCCCGGCTAAGTCAAATGACGATGGCACAATCGTGGATCGTAAATCTGGTGATCCGATTACTTTCACTGCTGGTGGTGAAGGTGAAGTGACAACCGTTAAGGTCTTTGATGGTGATGACACTACTGGTGAGCCTTTGGTTACCCGTGAAGTGACGGCAGCTGCTGATCCTAGCCAAGACAATGTTCCCAATTTCGAAGAAGGCGAGCATCAGTCTAAGGTGACCGCTACAACAGGTGAAAAGGAAGCTGACGGTAAGTCTGCTCATACTGTCACCGTAACGTTGGTGAACAAGAAGGGCGAGCCTATCACTGGTGTCGCCGGTAAGATCAAGGTTGCAACCAAAGCTCCAGGCACCACCGTCGGTAAAGTAACCGAAGGTGAGAAGGGCCAGTACTTCGTTGAGATCACAGCCACTCAGGCTGGTGAGCCCAGCATCGCTGCCACCTATGGTGACGAAGAAACTGTCATCCCAGGATCGCCTGTCAGCGTTAAGTTCACCGCTCCTGCTCCTGTGGTTCCTACTAAGCCTGCTGCTCCTAAGGTTGAGGCTCCGACTGTGGGCGATATCCAGGTGAAGATGGGTGTGCCAGAAGAGAATGTGACCGAGATTTGGGTCACGATCCCTGGTAATGGCCGAGTGATCTTGAAGAAGGACGATAACGGTAGCTGGACCGCTGATAAGCCTGATGTGACTGCGAGTGTTGAAGACGGCAAGCTTGTTATCAAGGTTCCTAACCCGATTGAGTCTGGCAAGGTGACTGGTCTTGTGCGCGACAAGGGTGGCAATAACAGCGATTCGTTCTCTGTCACGGTGATTGAGAAGTCTGATCCCGATCCTGGTAAATTCATCGTTCCTCCAACGGAAGGTGATACGGAGCTGAAGCTCAATCCTCCGGCCGATGATGTGACGAAGATCATTGCTGTCATTCCTGGTAATGAAACGGTGACTTTGGTGAAGGGCGAGGATGGTGACTGGGCGGCTCCAGATAATCCTGGAGTGACGGCAGAAGAGAAGGATGGTCATTTGGTGATCGGTCCGCTGAATCCTATTCACAAGGGTGAAGTGACCGTGACAGAGGAAGACCAAAATGGTGGATCCGAAACGGAGACGGTGAATGTCATCGAAAAGACCACCCCTGATCCCGATCCTGATCCTGTGAAGCCTGTTGTTCCTGAGGTGACGGCTCCGAGTGTGGGTGATACTGAGTTGACGCTGGATCCTCCGGCGGATGATGTCACGAAGATCGTCGCTGTCATTCCTGGTAATGGGACTGTGACCTTGGTGAAGGATGCTGAGGGTAAGTGGTCTGCTCCGGATAATCCTGGTGTGTCGGTTGAGGAGAAGGATGGCAAGCTTGTTGTTAAACTTCCTGATCCGATTGATGCTGGGACTGTGAAGGTGACGGTTGAGGATAAGGATGGTAACAAGTCTGATCCGAAGAAGGTGACGGTTCAGGAAGATCCGAATCCTGGTCAGCCTGTCAATCCTGGTCGTCCTATTGATCCTGTGGTTCCTGTTGATCCTGGTCAGCCG